>JACNGQ010000266.1 GCA_014384025.1 Planctomycetota bacterium
CAAAACAAACCCAATTCAAAGCCAATAAAGCCAAAAACAAACCCAATTCAAACCCAATTCCTTCAAAATTTACAACCATTAAGGGTGCCAATTTCAATGGATTTCTACCAACTTGACAATAATTTATATAACTGATATATTGAGCTCTCTGAGTTGAAAGCGGAAAAATGTTAAAATAGATAAAAGGATCATACAATGAACAAAATCACTCGCCGAAAATTTGTCCAAAATTTAGCGTTGGTAGGCGGAACTATTGTAATGGGAGCTAAAACTCTCGAAGCCGCCAAACGCAAAAGTCCTTCAAAACTGCACTTAGCCTGCAACCAGTATCCCTGGCTTGTGTTCTACCAGCGGGAAAATCGCGATTTCAACGCTGATTTGGATAAGGGATTAGGCGAATTAGCCTCAAGTGGCATGGACGGCTATGAGCCGCTCGTCAATAATCCACAGGAGATTGACCGCCTTGGCCCCCTCTTAAAGAAAAACGGCCTGGAAATGCGCTCATTGTACGTAAATAGCGTCCTTCACGAGCGTCAAAAGGCCGATCAAAGCATAGATTCTGTATTAGCCATCTCAGAAAAGGCAAAAAGTATAGGTACGAAAATAATAGTTACAAATCCGAGCCCTATCCAATGGGGCGGCTCTCAGAACAAAGATGACAGCCAGCTAAGGGTGCAGGCGGCTTCATTGGAAAAACTTGGCCGGCAGTTGAAAGCAATGGGACTCACACTGTCATATCACAACCACGATATAGAGTTGCGTAACGCCGCACGAGAGTTTCACCACATGATGGTCGGGACCGACCCGGCTTATGTAACCCTGTGTCTGGATGCCCATTGGGTCTACCGCGGAGCCGGCAACTCGGCCGTTGCGCTGTTCGATGTTTTGAAGCTTTACGGCCGAAGGATTACCGAACTGCATCTTCGACAGTCGAAAGAAAATATCTGGTCCGAAACATTTGAAGATGGTGATATCAATTATCGAAGGCTGGCAAAGCACCTCCTGGGTATCGATATCAGTCCACACATCGTTCTCGAACAGGCCGTGGAAAAGGGAACACCGAAGACAATGGAAACGGTCGAGGCCTTCCGTCAAAGCTCAAAATATGCCCGACGCATCTTCGCTGAATTTGGTTAATCTTTTATTTAATTTGACTTGCCCATTTAACCTAATATTGACGTGCTTATCTTTTATAAATGTATATATAGTATAGCAATATAAGCGATAATAGAGCGATATAAAGCATTGTATAGAGAATGTGTAAATGTTACGGCGAATTTGGAAATGATAGTATAATCCTTTGGAAACCAGAAATATACTTGACGGTTTGTCTGGAATACTACTTTAGATAAGGCACCTGTCGAAAGAAAAGGTATCAGAAATGTTGCTTATATGAATCAAGATTGTTGTGCTTTTTTGTGACTTCGAATATGCAGAATGACGTCAAAAATAGTCTTCAAAACGACAAGTATCAGAAGTAAGGCTGCTGGGGAACCGATGGTCATTGCCCAATATGCGCCTCCTAAAATTGCAAACTGCATTATGATAATACGACTATAAGGGGCGGCCATAAGGTTTGGGGGTTTGTCAGCTGCATATTCCCCCTTAAGCAGGTAATTATAAACGAACGAGATCCCATGACTTATAAAAAGCGATAATATGCCAATTTTCATTTGTGAGGGTATGATTAAGTACATTTGTTTGACGACATTGAGTAACAATTCAACGAAAATCAGAATAAACGGCCATGTAAAACCTTCCAAAACACTCTTGGCAATATCCTCCTTGAATATGGCTAATAAAAACAAGCCATGACCGGCAGTAAATCCTCCGTAATGAATTATAAAAAAAGGAATTAGAATTAATTTACCCAGATGGATTGCCGGATGCGATACTTTTGAAAATACCATTTTCAGGATAGTATAGAATCCAATAACCAGATTTTCACACCAGTATAATAAAACTATGAAAAAGGCATCCCAATTCAGAAATAAAACACCAAACAACGGTATGACATTAGCCGCCAGAAGTGATATTACCGATATATCAAGCCAATCTTTCTTTAGTAGCTTCATTTGAAGGACCTTCAATGAACCTTGAGTATGCAGTTATTTACTAATCATATACTTAATGAAAGAAAGTAGTAGGCCTGTACCCAAGACGATTAGAAAAACGGGTATCAAAGGGAAGTCCGGCTTATAATTTTCCCAGAAGCCCCCTATCATAAAAAGTAAACCTATAACAACATAGAAGATTTCAAGCCTCAGATTCAAATATTTACGGGCTACTTGCACCAACAGGGTAATGGTTCCAATTCCGAGAAGGATTACACCGGTGCTAAGTTTCAAGAGCATGGCTATTCCTATCCAGATGAAGAACAGCCCCCAACCTGCCGCAGGCAGCTTATGGGCGAATTTAGGTGGGGTAGTCGATTTTAGTTCTTCGGTATTGTTTGCGCCCACGTTTTCAGGTTTTTGGTCTTCCATAACTTAACCTCCAATAGAAACTTTAAGTAATATTAGGAGTCTATTTAGCAATATATGGCAGTATATATGTTTCAAGGCTAAGGCAATAGAATGTTTTTATCTATCCAGTAATAACAATTTACTTTGGAATAAATGTATCCCTTTGCGGTATATTAACCTCTAAGCTTTGACACATTCAACCTAAAAACTGCTCAAGTCCTTTTCTTATCAACATAACTGCAATCGCTGCAAGCAGCAGACTGGTGATTTTAGACAGGGCTTTTGAGCCGGCCTCCCCTAAAAATCTTATTAATAAAGAAGATAACGAAAATACAATACCAGCAAACAGAATATTTGCAATTACTGATATTATTGTCGGAACAAGCCCGTATTGTGAAACTATGACCAGAGAGGTAGTTAAAACTGCAGGACCCACTATTAAAGGTGTTCCAATGGGAACTGCGCCCAGGTCTTTACCCGGAATGCGTCTTTTCTTTACTTGATTTAAGATATCTGTAATCGCCAGACAGAAAAGAATCGCACCTCCGGCGATCATAAAATCACCGAGTGTTATGCCCAGCAATCTGAAAATAAGCTTTCCAAGAAGGATAAAGCCGATTGCAAGGCCCGATGCGGTAACCATGGATTGAAAAATGACTTTGGTTCTCTCGCTTTTTTCCAGGCCTTCCGTTAGAGATACGAAAATGGGAAGTACTCCAATAGCATCTACCGCCACAAAAAGCGGGATAAATGACAAAAAAATGTTATTCAGCATAAAATCTCCATTTTTAATATAACGAGAAAGTCAAAACAGAATTATCACACAAATATAAGCCGCATAAATAGCAAGGAACAAACCCGCCTCCCACCGATCCAGTTTATGTTTTTTGCCGGTGAACATAAATATAAGCAATATGATGCTTGAAAGAATAAGAACTCCGATATATAGGTTGCTTTTTGCTCCAAAGCCAAGGGGCCTTATGAGGGAGCTTATGCCAAGAATAAAGAAGATATTAAATATGTTTGAGCCTACCACATTACCAATCGCGATTTCAGGGTTCTTTTTGTAAGCGGCTAAGGCGGATGTTGCAAGCTCCGGCAGGGAAGTGCCGACGGCAACAATAGTCAGGCCGATTGTCGATTGACTTATTCCAAGTGCGGTTGCCAGTTCGACCGCACCATCGACAACAAACTTGCCCCCGAAAATTAACGCCAATAGTCCCGAGAAAATCATATAGGAGATTTTTTTTATACTGTGTTTCTTTTCCGGAAACAAGTCTGCCGGTTGTTCGACCCGTCTGGAGATGCTAAAGGAATAGTAAAGAAATATGATAAAAAAGCTTAATAATACCAACCCATCTGTCCGGCTTAATACGGATTTTGCGGCCCCGTCAATCAAAATGTCATTGGCCAGAATACCCAGAAGCACCGCGGCAAGAAGGCTTAAAGGAATTTCTTTCCAAACTGTTCCTTTGGTAACGACCAGAGGATATATCATCCCGGAAATGCCAAGAATAAGAAGAATGTTTGCTATATTGCTTCCCAAAATGTTGCCGATGGCTATATCTGTGTTGCCCTTGATGCTGGCGAAAATATTTACGGCGAACTCGGGCAGAGATGTCCCAAAAGATACTATGGTAAGGCCAATCACAAGATCAGATACTGAGAGTTTCTTTGCAAGAGTTCCAGCGCCCTCAACCAGCAGGTCCGCTCCTTTGATTACAAAAGCAAAACCGACGAGCGTAAATAAACTATCCCAAAGCATATGCTCTTTCCAAACGACCAAAAAAGTATTTCGAATCGGCTCCAGTATAATCCAAAAACAACGGCATGCAATATAGACCCAAAAAAATAAAAAACCCCGGCAATAGTCGGGGTTTTTATTTATGCACAGTAAACATACCGTTAAACTCTATAACAAGATGCTGTATCTAATATCTTGGTCGGTGTTTATTCTATAACGTGGATATTTTTCTTTTTGCACATGTCCTTTAATATTTTTGGCCAAACGGTCGCACTGACCTCGCCGATATGGGCCTTTTTGAGAAGAGTCATAAATGTACGCGATTGTCCTATCCCCCCGCCGATACTAAGGGGAATTTCGTTATTGACGATGGCCTTATGATAGGGAAAGTTTAGAAAATCAAGCTGCCCTGTAAGCTCTAATTGTTGCTTCAGAGTTTCGGCGTTGACACGGATACCCATAGACGTCAGTTCGTGTCGGCGCTTCGTAACGGGATTCCAGACGAGAATATCGCCGTTTAGCCCGTGCATAGGCTGGCCGTTCTCGGAGGTCGTCTCTGTTACCCAGTCGTCGTAGTCTGCGGCCCGCATTTCATGTGGATAACCATCTTCAAGGACCCAGCCAATGCCGATAATAAAGACGGCCGGGTATTCCTGAACAATCATTGTTTCTCGCTGCTTACGAGGCAGATCGGGGAACTTTTCAAGCATTTCTTCTGCGTGAATGAAGGTCAGCTCATCTGGCAGACTCGGATATTTATCGGTTTTCAATTGAGGAAAAAGCTCCTGAACGTGGTTTTCAGCTCCCTTCAGTACCTTCCATAGTTTCTTTACTACATCGCGCAGCAAATCCAGATTGCGCTGTTCGGCGTTAATAGCCAGCTCCCAGTCCCACTGGTCCACATAGGCACTGTGGTCGTGGTCGAGAAAGTAATCCTTGCGCACGGCACGCATATCCGTAACCAGACCTTCACCTATATCCATTCCGAACTGCTTGAGGGCCATTCGTTTCCACTTTGTGGCGGCTTGGACAATCTGAGCATCTACCGGATTTTTATCGTGGTCATTTGAAATGTGGAAGCCCACTGGTGTACGTGAGCCGTCGCGGTCGAGCATATCGTTGACCCCGCTATCAACGTCCACAATAAGAGGGACGGTCACGCGGATGAGATTTAGCTCCTTGCAAAGGTTTTCCTCAATATAGTCTTTGGCGGCATATGTGGCAAGCTGGGTTTCCTTCGGATTCAGCAGAGAGCTGTAATCCTGTGGAAGGATTTTATCCAATTCGGCATAATCACCAATACCTGGACCGGCTAAATCATCTTTTTTGTCTGCCATTGTTTTGTCTCCTACAAGTTTGTATGTTTGCACTTTGAAAAAACAAGTTTACGTAGCTCGAACGTGACAAATAATATTATATACGCTGGCAATGTGCAATTTTATTTTGGTAAGATAAAAAATCAGCCGGACATCCTAATTATCTTTGTTTTGTGCAGATGTTTGATTTTATTGGAAGAAGGGATTTCCACCCGGCAGGACCACATTTTGGCCGACAGCAGGAGGTGTGAATGTTACGAAGGCGCCGTCTTTATATTGGAGCCATCGCAGCGAAGGGTCTTCGAGGGCAACGGAGAAAATAAAAGCTGCTTCGGTAGTGTACCCATCATTTGTTACCTCTCGTATTTCAACGGTCATTCCTGTCAATTCAACACGGTCACCGACAGAGAACGGATTTTGTTTATTACGAAATAATGCATCCAAAATATGCACGTAAAATCCATACGCTGGTCTTATTACCAGAGTTTTAGCATCAGGACGGTATATCTTAACCATCTCAAATAAGCTTGACGTCAGAATTCTTAAATGGCGGGGCATCGGCTGATTATCACATTCCCACATCATGGGAGATTGCAGCATAAGGAATGTTATAGGTGGATTAACAATAACAAGGTCCTGATTTTTCACGGATTCATCCAATCCCTCGGTTATTATCATTTTATCTAAGAATTTCCTGGGCATAAACGGATAGGCTGCGCGAACCGGTAAAACCAGCGGAGCGATGATAAGGTGAATTAAGATAAATAAACCGGCAAGCACAACAGCGGGGATGCGCCACAAGATAAGCCTCGGTCGCCCTTCGGTTTTACCAAAGACAAGATAGATAAATTGGGCAACCAAACCCATTGCTCCAATGCCCACAAACGTAAGAAGACGGTCGGAAGGAAAAGTTGCGCAGATCGGAAGGACAGACAGAATCATACCCGTTGCCCAAAATCGCGTGGAACGCTGACGCCAAAGCAGAGGAATTAGAGCAACAACTAACAGCACAATAAAAACAAGGCCGCTGCGCCATATCCAAATCGCGAACTTCGGAGGAATCATCATAGTTATATCTGATGGCGGTAGTGCCCACTGACCGAGCAGTAAAAACGGCGCCCTGTTTTTGACGGCGACGATATAACTTAATGGTGTGCTCAGCGGATCAATATAGGCACCCATATTTTCAACTCCGTACCCCAGATAAGTCCATATTATCCGCCAGATTACAACCACAGCAAAGTAAGGAATCATGGCCGCAAATCGCTGACGAATGGTTCCTCGATCAATAAAGACCATGTGGGCAAACAGATATGCGCATGTGGCTATTCCGGCTTCAGCCGAGAGTAAGCTTGCCGCCAGGAGTGCCGGTCCGACAACTATACCGATACGCAGATTTCCCCGCCGCCATTTATCGTGGATAAGTATTGTTAATACCCCGAACAATGTAGCCATTACAGCATTACGATTTGCAAGGAAGCCGACCGGCGTGCCGTGAGCATCGTCGATAGTGTAAAGCAATGCTGCTAAAGCCGCCACCCACGCAATAGAAATGAATCTACGATACAGAAAAGTCGCTGCTGCTGCAAGGGCACCATACCACAGGATACTTTGGGCATGCATAAGAAAGGGGCTGTCCGGCCAAAGAATGTAATCGAGCCAGTGAGTGATTGAAGCCAAAGGTCTCCAGAACGCCCCTTTTATACTCTTGAAGGTCCACCATGGGAAGAAGCCGTAATCCATTATTTCGGTCGTATGGGCTGGATCACCGTCAAAGAAGCTAAACATATCCATGGGTGAGTCTAAAAGTTTGATTGGACTGTCCATCATTAAGAGCTTATGGTGATAATCGTCCATGCACAATCCTGCCTGGAGAGACGATAGGGTAAGGATTATTGCTACTATCGCGATGATGTATGGGGGAAAACGGCTGGTAAGCGCAAAATATATAATATTTTTAAGCTTGTTGAAGAAACTTGTTGTCTGGTTTTCTTGAATCAAATGAGGCTTCTGAATAATTTTTTATTTTTCCTGTCTCAACCAAGCAACGAATTTTGCCAGACCTTCCGGAATTGGAGTTGAAGGATTATAGTCGAGTTCCCTAACGGCTTTGGTTATATCGGCAAAGGTACGATTGACATCACCCGGCTGGAGGGGAAGATATTCCCTGATTGCTGTTTTACCTAGCGCCTTTTCAATTGCACTGATTAAATCATTAACTGTAATAGGCTGTGATTCACCGAGATTATAGATGTTGAATCCCTTACACTGGTTCATAGCTGCGATAATACCATCAATTATGTCATCTATATATGTAAAATCTCGCATCATTGAGCCATCGCCATAAACCGGTATAGGTTTTTCCTGCTCAATCAGCTTCGAGAATTTGTGGATGGCCAAATCCGGCCTCTGACGAGGGCCGTAAACAGTGAAAAATCGCAGGCAGGTCAGGTCGATTCCGTAAAGATGATGATAGGTGTGACAAATAAGCTCGCAGGCCTTTTTGGTTGCCGCATAAGGCGAGATGGGGAAATCGACGTTATCGTCCTCGGAAAACGGCACTTTTTCATTATTCCCATAGACGCTGGAGCTTGAGGCAAAGATGAATTTGCCGACTTTATGTTTATTTGCAGCTTCGAGCAAAACCATAGTTCCGTTAATATTAACGTCGGAATACAGCAGCGGCTCAGTAATCGATGGCCGAACGCCGGCCTTGGCGGCCAAATGGACAATTATTTCGACGCCTTTGACCGCTTTATCCATAGTAGTCCTGTCACGTATGTCGGCTTCGATGAGTTGGAATTTTTTGTTCTTAAGGCAGTTGCTAATGTTATCGTGTTTAATCTGAGGGTCGTAAAAATCATCAAAGTTATCAACCCCGACTACAGGCAGGCCCTCGTCAAGAAGACGTTCGCATAAGTGTGAGCCGATAAAGCCTGCGGCTCCTGTTATTAATACTGTTCCTTCCTGCACTTATGTTGTCCTTTTCAATTCGTGTCTATCATATTAGTTTGCCGGATTTATGCGGAATAAACAATAATGGCTCCACAAGCCAGGGCGATTACGGCGATTACTCGAAAAATTAATACCGGCTGCTTTTGATACCACTCGAAAATTTGTCTGATCTTTTCGGGCCCGAGTATAAGTATTAAAAGACCTGATATCAAAAAAAGAATCCCAAAGACGGCTATTATCCATTTTTGATAGCATTCACTGGCTCCGAGCAGAAATATGACTGCCAGAGTAAATCTTATTACTGCTGCAAAATATACCCTTTTGCCCTTTTTAATGAATTCCATCAGCCGTTTCATTACCCCGGGTTTGAGCAAAAACACAATTCCGATAAGCACGATAAGTATGCCTACGATTTTAACAATAATTTCCATACCCATAATCTTTTACCTTAAGCCTGGCTTGCTTTTTGCAAATTACGATAAAATGGTGGCCCTTCCTATGCTGTAATATTCGAACCCGGCGGTTTTAACTACCTTTGGATCGTAGAGATTTCTGCCGTCAAAGATGACGGCTTTTTTAAGTTTTGTTGCGATAAGCTCAAAGTTGGGATTTCGGAATTCCTGCCAGTCGGTGAAGATAACAAGTGCATCTGCATTTTCGAGTGCATCGTATCCTTTATCAAATGTTTCGATTTTACCATCCAAGGCGGTCTTCGCCGCTGAGGCTGCTTCCGGGTCGTAAGCTCTTATCTTAATGTTACATCCAAGGAATTTCTTTATGCAGTGGATTGCAGGTGATTCTCTTACGTCATTGGTTTTTGCCTTAAATGCCAGCCCCCAGACGGCTAATGTAGTTTGTTCATATCGGCCGGCGAAATAATCGGTGATACGTTTTGCAAATCGCTCCTGCTGATTTAGGTTTACCTGCTGGACCGACCTGGCTATCGTCATTTCAATGCCGTTGGCATCGCCGGTATGAATGAGCGCCCGAATATCTTTTGGAAAGCAACTGCCCCCAAAACCGACACCGGGAAATAGAAATGCCGAGCCAATCCTTGAATCGCTGCCGAGACCCCGTCGGACCTGTTCGATATCTGCGCCGAGTCTCTCGCATAACACCGAGATTTCGTTCATAAAAGAGATTCTCGTTGCCAGCATTGTATTGGCCGCATATTTTGCCATTTCAGCCGAAACAGGATCCATAAACAGTATTCGGCTGCTCTTTCGCATAAAAGGGCTATATAATTGTTTCATTGTTTTATGAATTTCCGGATTGTTGGTCCCTACGATTATCCTGTCCGGACTCATAAAATCTTCAACAGCGGCGCCTTCTTTTAAAAATTCCGGATTACTGACATAGTCAAATGGAGTATTGGTTTTCGATTTTATAATATCCATTACTTTTTGATGTGTGCCTACCGGAACGGTGCTTTTTGTAGCAATAATGCGGTAGTCGCTCATATTCTCGGCGATATCGGCCACGACCGATAGGATTGCCGATATGTCGGCTGAACCATCCTCTGCTGAGGGAGTGCCGACAGCAAGAAAGATGATAAGTGAATTGTCAATACCGTATTTCAAATCTGTGGTAAAGTCAAGCCGGCCCAGCTTTTCGTTGCGTTTGACTATTTCAGCCAGCCCCGCCTCGTAAATGGGTATTACTCCATCTTTCAAACGGGCAATTTTCTCACTGTCATTGTCCACACACACAACAGTGTTGCCGGCCTCTGCAAGACAAGCGGCCGTTACTAATCCGACATATCCAATTCCAACCACACAAATCTGCATATGTTCGACTCCGATTGTTCGAGTTATAATTTCACTTTATAAGCATCATTTTCGTTGAAATAACAGAGCATCAATGAAATTACAAGGTCATTTAATCAATTACCTCTATCATATCGACGTCTATTTCAACACTTGCTGCCTGGCCGAGCATGTCTATCTGCAGGACGAGGCGTGTAACATTGTTGCTTCGGACTACAATACCCTCCAGGCCGATTAATGGTCCTGCTATAACACGGCATCGTTGCCCTTCCTTGATGTATTTGTGCGGAGTTAAAGGGGCACCCGATTGAAGGGCCTGATTAACTTGAACGAGTTCGTCGAGCAATTGCTGCTGGTTATCGACCTCTATTAAGTGGGCTACACGATTTGTTTTCAATATTTCAACTCGTTGGTCCTCCCGGCCACAAAAGAACAAATACCCGCTGAATAAAGGAAGGAACGAACGTATCGTTCTGCGGCTTTTACGTCTAACTTTCCAGCTCATCGGAAGAAAGTAACTGATATCTTTGCTTATTAAATCCTGGGCCAGGGCCTTTTCATTTCTACTTCTGGTATGTACAACCCACCATTGCCCCTCAAAATCACGAATCGATTCTACCTCGGGCCAAATGATTGGTGGATTTTCATGAACTTTCAGCATTTTACTCGTCCTAACTCATTTTGTAATATTTACGTATGGTCTTTGCCACAAATTCAATCTGGTCTGTTGCGAGTTCAGAATAAATCGGCAGCGACAAAACCTCTTTACAAAGTTGTTCGGCAATCGGTAAATCACCAGGCCTGTATCCAAGGTCGCTGAAGCAGTCCTGCAGATGCAGCGGTTTTGGATAAAATATCGCCGAACCTATATTGTTTTCGGCCAAGAATTGCTGCAGCTTGTCTCTTTCTGGTGTTGCAATGGTATATTGGTGATAAATACTGACGTTATCTGCACTAATTTTAGGTGTTTTTACGGGTGAATCGCCTAATAGACTGTCATAAAGAGCGGCGTTTTGCCTCCTTTTTTCATTCCATCCGTCGAGATACCTGAGCTTGACCGTAAGAACGGCCCCCTGGATACCGTCGAGACGGAAGTTGCCGCCGATTACTTTGTAAAAGTAGCGGGGATTTTGGCCGTGGTCGCGAAGGGCCTTTATTTTCTGTGCGAGGTCTTCTCTGTTGGTGGTTACCAGGCCACCGTCACCGAAACCGCCGAGGTTCTTGGTTGGGTAAAACGAAAAGCAACCGCAATCACCAAAATTGCCAGCCTTGATACTATCCTGGCTCGCACCTATTGCCTGTGCGGCGTCTTCGATAACTGCAAGATTGTGGCGCCTGGCGATTTCGGTAATTGCTTTCATCTGAGCGACCTGGCCGAATAGATGGACCGGAATGATTGCTCGAGTTTTATCGGTTATCTTTTGTTCGATGGCGGATGGGGCAATATTGAAAGAGTCTCGGTCAACATCGACAAAAACAGGTTTTGCGCCCAGTCTGACGATAGAACCGGCGGTGGCAAAAAAGGTAAAAGGAGTTGTTATAACTTCGTCCCCCGGTTTTATATCCAGAGCCATTAAGCTTACAAGCAGAGCATCGGTTCCGCTTGAAACGCCAATTGCGTATTTGCTGTTGCAATATGCCGCGACTTTTTCTTCGAATTCAGCCACTGCAGGACCAAGAGCAAAGGCCTGATTGTCGCAAACATCACTGATTGCCTGGATTACTTCGTCCTTGATATTGGCATATTGTGCCTTTAAATCCAGAATTGGAATCTGCATTAAAACTCCCCTGTAAATCTTATGCTTTTATTACTTTCTTTCCTGCCGGACCGACCGCAGCCGTGGCGTTGCGCGTATCGACGACAAGCTTTGCGTTCTTTACAATCCATTGATAATCGTAATCACTATGGTCGGTCGATATTAAAACCACATCATAGCTTGATAACATTTGTGCCGACAATTTCCTGCTGGTCATTTTCAAATCGTGCTGCCGCTGCTTGTGGGTCCTGGGGATATATGGATCGTTATAGTCAACTTTGGCGCCTTTTTCCCGCAGCAATTCAATAAGTTCTATCGAAGGAGACTCACGTAAGTCGTCGATATCCTTTTTATATGCAAGGCCCAATACGAGGACCTTAGAGCCCTTGAGGCTTTTTCTATGCTCATTAAGAGCTTCGGTTGTTTTTGCAATCACGTAGCGCGGCATACTGGTATTGATTTCACCCGCCAATTCGATAAAACGTGTTGGCATACCGTACTGCCGGGCCTTCCAGGTAAGATAAAACGGGTCGATTGGTATGCAGTGGCCCCCGAGTCCCGGACCCGGGTAAAAGGCCTTGAAGCCGAAGGGTTTGGTGCTTGCTGCGCTGATGACTTCCCATATATCGATGCCCATTCTGTCAAAAACAACCTTCAGCTCGTTTACCATGGCTATATTCACACATCGATAAACGTTTTCGAGGATTTTTGCTGCTTCGGCAGTTTCGAGACTTGAAACGGCAACCGTCCAGACAATGGCGATATCGTAAAGTTTGCAGGCCATATCGCAGCATTTTTGTGTAAGGCCCCCTACTACCTTGGGAATAGTGCCTGTAGAAAAGTCTTTATTGCCCGGATCTTCCCGTTCCGGCGAATAAGCTAAGTGAAAATCTTTGCCTGCTTTGAGGCCGCTGCTCTGAAGTATCGGTACCATAACTTCTCTTGTAGTACCGGGATAGGTTGTGCTTTCCAGAACAATCAACTGCCCCCGCTGAAGGTATTTCGCGATTGTTTCGGTGCTTTTGATAATAAATTGCATGTCCGGCTCACGGTTCTGGGTCAGCGGCGTTGGTACACAAACTAATATTGCATCGACGTTTTTCAGATGGGCCATATTACTCGTCGCCTTAAAGCGGCCGGCTTTTACGATTTGTTTGACCCTCGAATGAGGGACATGCTTGATTATGCTCCGTCCGGAATTCAGTGTCCGGACCTTTTTCTCGTCGATGTCGAAACCAACGACCTTAAGCCCTGCCGAGGCAAACTCTCCGGCTAAAGGCAGGCCTACGTAGCCAAGCCCCAAAACTCCAACCGTTAGTTGTTTTTCTTCGATTTTTTTTGCCCAATCTTTCATAAACAGTACCTTTCGTCAAACCGGCGCAATCAGTTTACTCCCCTGCAAATCTTTGTCAAGCGTAAGATAGATGCTTTGACATCTTATTTCCAACAGGTGTAAAAGAATTTGAAATTGGGAATTAGATATTGACTATTTTCTGCTTTCGAATAAAAATTAGAAATCTCGTAATGGTCTGTTAATCGAAAAAAGAAAATTGAAAACCAAAAATAAACTAAACATTTTGTTCACATGTATCGGCAGACGTGTTTCGCTGCTCGACAGTTTTCGCAGGGCGGCCGGACAACTGAAGATAAACGCTTCGTTTTTCGGCACGGATACGACCAAGCTGAGTCCGGCACTACAACTGTGCGACGCAAGCTTTCTGGTTAAGCCTACGACACACCCCGGCTATATCAGGCAACTGCTGTCGATTGTCAAAGACAACAAAGTAAAACTGCTTGTTCCTACCGTTGACCTGGACCTGAAGCTACTGGCTCAGAACAAACCCAAATTTACTTCTCTTGGCTGTCAGTTGCTCGTTTCAGATCCTGAGGTTATAGATATTTGTCAGGATAAAAGAAAAACCTATCGCTTCCTTGTTAAAAACGACTTCGATACTCCTGCTACTATGAGCGTTCGCTCTGCACTTTCAAAAGGTAAGCTTAACTGGCCCTGCTTTCTAAAGCCCTGGGATGGCTATGCAGGTAGAGGCAATGCTATCGTGAACAATCGCAGAGAGCTGTCATTTTTTGCCAAAAGGATACCAAACGCTATCTGCCAGCAGTTCATTAAGGGCACCGAATATACCTGTGATGTATATATTGACTTTAATTTGAAGGTTCGATGTGTCGTTCCGAGAAAACGTATCGAGGTAAGGACCGGAGAGGTCAGCAAGGCACAGATAGAAAAAAATATCGGAATTATGAAACAAGCTGCTGGTCTGGCCGAAAAACTTGGAGCAGGGCCCGGCGTTATTACCTTGCAACTGTTCCTTACAAGCGACGGCAAAATCAAATTCGTTGAGATAAATCCGCGATTCGGCGGCGGAGCCCCCCTATCAATCAAGGCCGGAGCAAATTTTCCAAAATGGATATTACAGGAACTATTAGGCAAGAAACAAAATATCCGCTTCGACGGTTTCAAAGATAATTTGATTATGCTCCGCTACGACTCAGAAGTCTGGCTCAAAGGCAATTAGTTAAAGAAGAACCAATAAATTCATAAATTCATCGCTGTCTTCCAGAAGCCTTACGAAGTTTATCAAGAAATTCTGGGGGGACTTGATGTCCCAAACTTTCCGCCTTATGGATATTTTCCCATGCCTTGTCATAATTTTTTTTCATATAGTAAATATCTGCAATATTAACGTAGGCTTTGGAGTACTTTGAATTCAATTCAATGGCCATAGTGTAATCTGAGATGGCCAAATCAGATTCATGTCTATTGCCAGTTGATTTGTAAATCCATTTTCCATTTTCATAATGGTAATCAGACTCAGACACAACTGGTTTGTCACCATATTTTTTAATCCGTTCATAAGAGAACTCAGCACTCGAGTAGCGTTTTTCAGCTTCTAACTCGATGGCTTTCTTTTGGTTTTTGGTAGCCAAGTCAAGTTCACCCTTGGCTTTATAGGTACGTGCCAGTCCCATATAAGCATCAACCGACTTTGAATTTATCTCAATAGCCTTGGTGTAATCTCTAAGAGCTAATTCATATTCTTGTTTAGCTCTGTATGTATTACCTCGATGAATGTAGTCCAGATAAGATCTTGGATCTTTCTCAATAGCTTGGGTGAAGTTCAGTATAGCTTCGTCAAGTTCACCTTTTTCTACATAGGCAAGTCCACGATAACGATAGGCCTGGATATCCCTCGGTTCTATTTTGGTGGTTTTGTTATGCTCTGAGATGGCTTGATCATATTGGCCTTTTTGATAATGAATAATCCCTTGAACATAATGCTCATCGGCGTTGCCTTTAGGAACTATGATGTTGTCTTCAGGGAGTAAGAGGAATACAAGGATAACTATACCATATGCTATTGCTATAATTATCAATATTTTTTTATGAATTTTTTTCACGATAAGCCTGCCTTTCCTTTGGTTCAATTTTATCAAGTTTATCAACGATTTTCATTGTTTAAATCGAAAAAAAATAGTGAAAAATATAAATTGACTTTTAATCTTGAGATTATGTATAGTTATTTACATGGAAAAATCAGAGAATCAAGAACCGGTCAAAGCTAAAGTAGGGATGATACGCAGACTCGTCGTATTAGTTCCGTGTCTCATTTTAATACTGTTGTTTCAATCCCTTATGAGTTTAAACAATCCTTGGTCTTGGAATTCACGAACAAATGCCAAGTACTGGGTAAGTTCACTCAGTGGCCCTATATCTTCCTGGATAGAGTTCTCTGGAAGAACGTCTCGTAGTGACAAGGCCTTTTCGCTTCTTGTAGCACCTGCGATACTCCTTGGTATTTTTGCTCATTCCATCAAGCCGCATGTTATCACTGGTGTCGTGACAGTATTGTCTACATTTTTCTGGTATTTTTGGGGTATAGCCATCACGTGTATGGGAGTGTAGAACTGGATTGCATTGTCACTGGCGGAAATCCGTCAATCGGCTATTTTCCAGACGATTCCGGTACCCTTATGTCCGGTTACCGGTGAGACGGCATAAACGTCACCCTCCGAGAGCCACTGTTCTATGGATCGTTCACTCAGCAGGGGTATGCCTTGACTGCCTGCATATTCGGATATGATTCTGATGTCTGCCCTTTTTACCTTTACTTCCTGCCTATACAGAAGTGGATAAACCATCGTATTGTCGGCATAAACGACTGCCTCGGGATCGAGTTTTTCGAATACTTCTTCGGCGAACCTTTCGGCCCCGCGATAACCAAACTTCCACGGCCGCAGGAACCAGGTATAATCATTGCGGTAAGGGACATCCGCCCTTGTGGAGAGATTAAATTCAAATTTTTCGGCGAGAAAAGGAACGGCTATATAAATCGGTATAGGCAACAAAGCGAATATGAAAACTATCCAGCATAGAGTCTTGTATTTGAACATGGTAATAAGCAAATCAAAGCCGACACCAATCAGGACCGAAACTATGCAATAGAAGGGTATGAAAAAGGCGTACCTGTCCGGCACTGTATAACGATATGCAAATATAAAATACAATATCAGAAGCGCCACAAGAAATTTCGCGAATCCAAAGCCATGCGGCACTTTTGTCAGACCATAGATACCGGCAAGGAATAAAATAATATTTGGCGAAGGGAAATTGTATGCAATCAGTATCAGGTTCTCTTTGATAAGCTTGCCCGAGAGACTTACGTTGAGAACGTTTCCCAGCCATTTGTCGCCGAAAAACGCCGATGCAATAGTAGTTGAGAAGCTGCCGCCCTGAATAATCTCTTTGACTATAAGGTATCCATATGGAGCGGCGCCTATAATCCAAATCAGAATAATATTTCTAAAGTGCCCAAGCTTGATGTGCTTTCGCTTCAATAAAATTATGCAAAATACCAGGTAGCAGGCAAACGAAATTATAGCGAACATGTGGTTGGCGGCTGCCAGGCCGTTGCATAAAGCCAACAGATACAGATACCCCACCCGCCTTTTCTTAAAGTATTGCAGCAGCATTAACAGTTCGGCTGAAAAAAGTGCCGTATAGAGAGTATATGTTTCTGCGATAACGGCATGTCGCCAGAAAGTATGCGATAAAGCCAGACATATAGCGGTTATTAACGCAGGTAAAAGCTTGTCCAGCCATATTCGCATCAGCAAAAACAGGTTTGCAATAGTAAAGGCCGCCGCAATTGCTGAAATCAGGTTTATCCTGTGTGCGAACTCGCCGAGCGGAATTTGCTTTACCCCGATGCCGATAATATGATAAAGCGGGTGCGAAAGCGCCAGCCCCAGCCTGCCCTCGATATCATTGTGCCATATCCGGTACTGGTACATCCCGCTGTCCTGCCAGAGCGGCCCCGGCGCACAGGTGGCCACATAGAGCGCCCCGGCTATTAAAAAGACAACGATATAACTTGCTTTTAGATTGTTAACTTTTTCCATTGACTATTCTTCGATTGATTAATTGCTATTGATTTTTTCGATTGGTTTATTGCTTTTTCCGACAATCAATAGTCAATTAAATCGTTACTGTCAAGTATTGTGTATCCTCTGCAAACCGCATCACCCCCTCATAGATGGCGGGAATAAGCAGAGTATCGCCTGCCGCGAATTCAACTCGATCCCCGGCTCCTGTAATTGTCCCGGAGCCCGAAATGATAATCAGCGTTTTCATCTGTCCGGCTGAAATCAGCAGCTCGCAGTTTTTCCCCTGGTGACCTTTATCTACCTTAAAATATTCACAGTCCACCAGACGCCCCATTTTTGTCACTGAAAGATTATCACCGGACGAATCGAAGTGAATGCTTTCCAAGGCCTCTTCGATGTGCAGATCTCTGCTCTTGCCTGTATCATTTACCCTGTTCCAGTCGAAAACCCGATACGTCGTATCCGATGGCATCTGAATCTCGGCTATCAGCAGACCTTGTCCGATGGCGTGCGTTGTCCCTGATGGAAGAAAATGACACTGGCCAACCTCGACCGGTATCTTTACCAGCATATCGGCTACGGTGCCCTTTTCTATCGCCTCGGTGAACTGCTCCTTTGTAACACCTTCTTTGAGCCCTTTATAAATCACCGCTCCCGGCTCGGCTGATATAATATACCAGCATTCGGTTTTCGGCTGGCCCCTGCCCATTCTCCTGCATGTGTCCGGGTCGGGGTGCACCTGTACGCTAAGGACGTCCTGCGCATCTAAAAATTTAATCAAAAGCGGAAACGCACCTGAGAAATTTTTATCGCCTGTAATCTCTTTATGATATTTTTCGATGGCCGATTGAAGAGTCTGCCCGGCTAATTCTCCATTCGCGATTACGGATTTATCTTCCAGCAAATCGGCCAGTTCCCAGCTCTCGCCGATTTTCTCCCCTGCCGGTAAGTCCTTATCGAAAACCTCTCGCAGCTTCTGCCCGCCCCAGATTCGCTGTTTATATATCGGCCTGAATTTTAATGGGTATGCTTTCATGCGGCACATTCTAACCGCAACGTCCCGCCCCGTCCACAATTTGATTTAAGGAATTCTCCTCTTTTGAATCGTCTATAGGTTTGAGCCAATTTGAGGCAATCTTTGATAAATCAAGCAAATCCACCCTGCCATCTTTCGTAATATCTGCTCCATTACAGAAGTGGTTCCGACAATCACAGTTTGTATGTAGCCATTGAGATGCGAGGATGGCAAAGTCTTTGAAGTCAATGTAGCCGTCCTGCTCCAGATCAGGTAATTGATACAGGTTTTCCTCGACCCAATGTATTGCTTCGTGGTGGTCATCCTCGGGTATACCGAGATTAAAGACAATCCAAAATGGATTCGAACTTGTGATATTCGGTTCGCTGCTGGTATTGTAAAGCTCCAGCGCGAGCAGATAAATGCCACTGTTAGGGTCATTGTTGTCAACGCTACTGAGCGTATATCCTAAGTGCTTATGCCATGAGCCGTCTGCGGCAACAGGGACATCAAAGCCCTCGACAAAACCGGCGCCGGTTTCGCATGTTGCGAATGTACTACCGAAAAGAAAGCTGATTGTCAGCGTTTCCTCAGTGTTGGGGTCGAGGATATCAAAACCGTTGCCGTTCCATTTTTTCAAAGCATCGAGGATATTGAAGCCGATGGACGAACCGGTGGGAAACGCCCCGGCATTCGAATCGAATCCCGGCTCGTCTGTCCAGAAAAAAAACAGTGCATCGAACTCACTTCCAAGTACGTGCGGCTCAACATGGATTGCATTGCAATCATCCAGCTCTATCTCGAAATCAGCTTCGTGTAGATTAGGAGCCCCATGAGCATAGGCCGGGGCAGAAAAAGAAAACGTTAAAATTACAAGCAAGACCGTAACAGTCTTAAAAATATTCATATTCCTTACTCCACTTTTTTTTGTAAAATACCAAAGCGGTTTATTGTGCGACTTCGGGGTCGAAATTATTGGTCTTCGGATTCACATACACGTCACGAAAGCTCAGGCTGTCGGCGTGGCCATCCAGAAATCCATAGTTTGAGCGGGCTTGCCATGATTGTTCCCGTCCACCATGGGCGTTGGTCTGGATTTGTCTGGCCGCCATGACCGGCGGTGAATCGGGTTGGCCCGGAACCATCCAGCTCTCCACATGAGGATGGTCTGCCCCGGCGAAAGGCCCCTCGAAAGCCATAATGAGAAAATGCACTGTCGCTGATGGCCTCGGTACTTGTGACAAATTCCGGTAAGGTTTAGTCGGCGCTACTTCGGTAAGATAGTTGTTAACGCCGTAACTTGTTCTGCGAAACTGGTCGGTGCTCGGTGGTACAGGCACTCCCTGACCGCCTTCTTCCACTGGCCAATGTGGACTTTTGTCTATGGGAGAGCGGTATAATAGCTTGTCTTTGTAATATGTGGCCAGAGTATTGACCCAGGCTGTATCCTCTTTCCCATGCGCTCCACCATGAGCCAGCCCGACATCGATAAAATATCCTTCCCAGTCCATCATATACATCCAGTGGGCAAGCTCCATATTCCGCATGTTCGACATGCACTTCATACGCAAAGCTGTCCGCCTTGCTTTCTGCAATGAGGGCAGCAGTATGCCCATCAGCAGAGCTATAATCGATATCACTACGAGCAGCTCAATCAGGGTAAATGCGCGGATTCCTTTCATGGTAATGGTCTCCTGTTGGTCCCCTTCGAGCCTAATGAGAAATCATAGACGAAGGGACCGATTGAAGTTTCCTAAACACTAACTTAACAAGCAATCAAATCTTGCAATTAGGCAGGAGGGCCGCGGGGGGAAATAGCTTCCGGATGAAATCCTGAAAGGTTAACATTTTGCTGGAAATGAACTTTGTGCTGTTCGGTAGGTCTATCGACAAATATTATCTTTGGCTCGATATTATATGAAGTCAAAGAGGTAAGCAGTTTTTGGCAGATATGACAATGTGAACTGTCAGGTGATGAATGGGGTAGTTCTTTACTGTTATGTTCGCAGTTTGTATGCAGTACAAATGTTATGTTCGTAGCAAATACCGCAAAACACACGATTGTAAATACAAACAAGCTTTTACGAGCTAAGCGAGTCAAATTCTAACTCTCCAACAACTATCCACGTTTTTAGAAAACAGTTTTTTATAGTTGAAATTGTTCATATTAAGACCATTTGGTTTTCAAGCGCAGGCCGGACACAGGCCCTCGAGGCGGACCTGCTGGCGTTGAATAACAAAGCCCTTGTGCGGGCTCTTTGCCATCGGAAGTGATATTTCCGTAAGACAGTGTGTTTTGCCACAGTTTGTGCAGGTAAAATGGGGATGACACTGGCTCGCGGTGCAGTTGTGGGCTAATTCATAATGGCACGCTCTTTTTTCGATAAACGCCTTATGCACTAATCCGACCTTCAACAGACTCTCTAATGTCCGGTAGATTGTAACCTTATCGAAGTGTTTTTTACCCAATCGCCGGGCAATTTGCTCCTGGCTGAGCGGCTTGTCGGTTTTTGTAAGCAACTTCAATACGGCTATTCTGACCTCGGTGCAGTAAAGCTTTGCTGCTTTTAGCATGTTGCGGGTCTGCGAATCTGAATTTGGCTTCATAGTAACACCGTAAGGTATTAATGGTGATGATGAAAATGCGACAAATCGTCTGATGATTTTACGAATAATAACGGAAAAACGATATCGCTGAAACAGCACGGCAGCAAAACAGCCAAAAACAAAAAACCGAAACTGCCCACCATCTTCAAAACCGAGATATTATCGCCCATTGCCATAAGCATATGGAAAGACGATGCCCACGTGCTCAGCAGAACGTGACCTGCGTGAGTTACCTTTGTTCTCGGCTTGAAAAGTGCTATCAGCACTCCGGCTATTGCAGCCGGGATA
>JACNGQ010000444.1 GCA_014384025.1 Planctomycetota bacterium
TGAATTTTTTCGGCTCTCCCGGCTTGTCCACCAGATCCAGAAGTGCTTCTATACGCGGCATACGATAGCTAAAGCCGGTAACAATCAATGTCTTCGTTGAGGGTATCTCACTGACATCTACGACAAGCTTCATCGCATCCAGAAGATTCTTTGCGTTGCCTGTATCTATATACTGCAGCTTAAAGATACGGGTTATCACCGCGTCACCAATCTCGATATCCTTCGAGTCAGGGTATAATTCAGGATCGATATTTTGAGCTTCCGCCGCGGGAACTATACTTACCAGATCACCCCTGCGAGTCATTACAAAACCATGGAACTGCAATACGGATTCCAACAGGGGATAAAGCTCTTTTAATTTGATAGGGCCGCGAAGCTTCCCGTGACGTCTTAGTGTAATATCGCCTTTGACCTTGGCCTCGTCATACAAATAGTTAAGATGTAAATGCTCACCCACAAAGCCCAAAAAATCCGTTATGGAAAGCTTTTCCGGCAAAGCTAATTGAAGAGTATCTTCCCCGTTGGCAATCGACTCCGACTCATACGGCTTAACAGGAGCTGGCAGTTCGGCCATCTCTTTCTCAAGCATTGTCGGAACGGTGCTTGGCTGGGCTATTACGCTGCCCTGGGCTGCAAAAGGAAGGCCCGACATGTCCGGCCTCGCTAATTCAGGTGCTGTCCAATGGCCGGCAGTGGCGGAATTACCCTGCGTCAAAAGATTCTCACGGCCCGATAATTCCTCGACCACTGAAAGAATCGTCTCCAGCTTTCTCACCGGGGCAATAACAATCACCGCGCCGTTGTGGACATCTACCATTGCCCTGTATTTGGCATTCACAGCCGGAGGATTTGAGAAGCTGCCGATAGCTATATTACCGAGTTTCGATGCAATCTGCTCGTTCGATGGAAAATTATTACCCACCGAAGCAACTGATAACCTGCTCACCGCAAATTGACCCTGGCTGTCAACAAGATTCAATATTACCATTGCCTTGATAAGCTCATCAGGATTGGCTGTTACCAATAGAGCAGAAGAACCGGGAAAAGACGAAACCGTCCCTATCCCGATGTCGGCAAGATACTTTATGCCCCGCTCTACAGGGATGTACTTCAAGGGAAATATCTTGTACTGCATCGACTCTGATGCACCATCCTGAGCGGCCAAAAGACAATTGCTGAACATTAACAGAGCTGTCGACAAAACAAGCAGCCTGCTAAAAACCCCGCGAGAAAATTCTTTGTTTACCATTCTTTATCACCCCTTAACCCGATAAATTAAAAAAATATTCCAAATCGCCGTTTTATTTCTGATCTGAGCTTGTCGGCTCTTCCATAACTTTTTTTAACTCTTTACCTAAAATACTAAGCCTTTCCGACTCCTCCGCACTTAAACGCGAAGATTTCGAAGCTTTGAATTGGGAAATAAGTTTTTCCATCATCTCAGCTTTTTCCTGGGCAGTCGGTCCTGAACCGTCCTTATCAGACTTAAAACTTTTTTGCAACTGCGCCAGCTTTTCTGTGAGTTCCGTCATAGCCGACTCTTCTTCATTGGTTTTACGCGGCAGCGGCGGCTTTACAACACGAGAACCCGTCTTCCCCGAATACTCCGTATAAGGATTTACAGAAGCTGCTGTAGAAGGCCTGGAATCTGCCCTTCCAGCAGTACTGCTGGAAATACCCGCCGGTTTCGAAGGAACAGCAGGCGCCCCTTCAAGAAGACTTATATGCGGCGTCTCTTCGGCTTTAAGCTCGAAAGTTCCACTATTGTCTTTAACAACAACAATACCGTCTTTCACCTCCTCAATCAGCAAATGACCTACCATACTGGACTGTCTGACCCAGTGTAATCCTTTGCCCGGCTCGTCAATCAAAGCCATTGACGATTCAGGACGACCCTTGTAATAACTTGTGCCCATAACCTTAAATTTGGGCGTAGCAGAGGGTGCGCGTGTAACAGTGGAAGGACGACCTTGTACAGGCCTTGGCGCCGGCGGTTTGGGCGGATTCAGATATAAAGCAAATGCCCCGGCCTGCTGGACAAGAGGAGATATCTGGCTTGTGCCTCTCGCCGCTTTATTACCCGCACTGTTGTTGAACTTCTCGATCACATCCGGCTCACCCAGCAGTTCCTCGATGTCTTTATCGACGCGGGACCCAAAAACCACGACAGAAAAAACCACCAAAACAGCCGCTAAAGCCACCGCCAGAATACTCATTATTCGCAATGTTTTTATCATATCGGTCTCTTAAGTAGGTAAATCGTTCGTATCAGGCTTATTATGCCCTTTATTATTTGACACTTCCGTCGGAGCTTGGTTCCCGCCAATGAACGATTTTTTCCAGAAAAACACCCTCGTTTCCCGCATATTCTCCGCTATGGTCAGGTGTATGGCAATCAATACACCCTGATTTTGGTTCAGTTAAGGCTGTATCACCTGCTGTTCTGATATGTTCCGAGCCGGGCCCATGGCAATTCTCACAGCCGACATTTTTCATATGGCTGCTTTTCTGCTCAGAAACAAATCCGCTCTCATATTCCATACCGACAACATGACAACTCACACACTCAGGGTCAAGCTCCGAGCCCACTCGCTCGAGCGTCGCGTATGCGTGTGCATGAGCTTTTTGACTCCACTTTTCATATTCGTATTCATGACAAGCCTTACAGGACTCTGAGCCGCTATATTCCAGATTATCAGGCAAAACAAATCGCTGATATTTCTCCAAAAGATTCCTCTCTCCGACAATTTGTTGATAACCTTTGTACAACTGCACAAGAGAGGCATCCTCTTCCAGTTCTTCCGTGACCGGTATAGTAAGAAAACTCAATCTCGGCTTACCTTTGTAAGCGGGAGATTCTGTTATTTGCAGGCCGCCTACATATCTGCCGAACCGGCCCACCGAAACAACCAAAGGCCTGTTATTAAGACTGCTGGCTACTCGCGGCTCATCAGACTCGGAAGGACGCACAATACAATCCACCACAGGCACCCTCTTAGTAATAAAATCAATAATGGTATCATCACAATGGTTAAGTATAAGGATGTTGACCATAGACTTGCTGTCCACCTGTACCGGATTAACGCCGGAAGCAAAAAGTTGACTAATTTGCTCTATCGGTGTTGTTTTCGCATCAAAAGCAGCAATAGTTACTAATACAGGCTCACCTCTGAGTAACAGGTTCCTGGTAAACTTCGCAGGAATATTCACACCAGATGATTGCTTTGAACTTATGATATTAAAAAGAGAGCCGGTATCATCCAAAAGCCCGACATTTTTGCCCGTTTCGATATCTTCTTCGCTCAGACTGACTAAATCGTAACCGAGCAGCCTGAAAGCCTGGAGTATTATATTAAACTTAATTTCATCCTGTTCGCTCCGGCCTTCCACAAGAGAACCGGTATCGATAATCAGTCTTTTGTCTTCAGAAACACGATTGAAAATTGTAGAGCGTCTGCTGAGTCCGCCAAGCTGTCCACCCGTACAACCGCAGGGCTTCAACGCCCCAAGTGTGTTACCGGTAAAAAAGACAGTCACCGCATCGGCCTTCGTAGGTGTCTTCGCAGACGACCCGGTTTTCACATCCGACCCGCACGATACACAAAGCACCGCTACAAAAATACAGCTTATCAATCGAATTATATACAGGTTAGTTTTCAATCCACCCCCAAAAGCACTTGGTTACGTTCCACCTTAGTGCACGAAGACTTATATATAATTAGTGCTCGATAATATTACTGTTTGTAAAAAACTCGACAGACAACTTGCAGCTCATCACCGTCTTTTATCTTTATGACAAGCACATCCGTAAAAAACGTTTTACCCTCGGATGCCGGCGGTGTCATTTCCACCATAAGCTGATAACCATCGCGAATTTTCTCCTGACTGAGAACTTTAATCGCGTTATTCGGCGACGAAACCGATTCAATTTCAAAAGCACCGCCATAGTTGTTGAGAACTGATACTTTCCTGACTATCGGCTTTTCCGAAGCAGCATTGAAAGCGATAATTAACGGCGGGCTTGTTGAAAATTTCGGAAGCATGTCAAAGGTTATTTGGGCCGTGTTCTCCTCCGGATGGGTCATACTAATGTTGATTCGTCCTTTGGGATTGTTATTCAGCTTCTCAATATCGACAACGGGTGAAAGTACGAATTTCGTCGCTTCCACTGAGCTGTCAATATCGGCGGTTATGCTCTCGCCCGTCGATGTGAAATTCGTTATCGAAAATAGCTGATCATCGAGACTGTTAATTACAATCTTCGGACAGCCGGCATTGTCCTCCTCGAGGAAAAGCCTCAGTCTTTTCGGCGAGTAACTGACTTTCGATACGACCATTGCCTTAATAGTCAGAGCCAACCTGGGCTGTGTTTTATCGTTCGAGTTGACATAGATATTCTTCATATACAGACCGGGTTTTTGCGTGGCTTGAAATTCAGCCTTCACGACTCCGCTTTCACCCGGAGCAATTTCAGTCTTGTCCACCATCGTAACAACACCGCAGCATTTCTCGACTTCCTTGATTTCCAATAAGCTGTTACCGCTGTTGGTAAAATTAAACTCGGCAACCTTCTTACTTGAAGTTACGCCGACGTCTCCAAAATCGGCAACTGTTTTTTCAAATGTAATGATTGGTGCGGCATTATCTTTTTGTGGTTCGGCTTCAGCTTTCTCGGGTGAATCAGCTTCTGTGCTCTGCGGTTCAACCGAAAGCTTTTCCGCCGGCATATTCTGCTCCTGACAACCAAGCTGAAAAAGCAATACACAACCAACAAACAATAAAATTAGGTAATTTCGTGCCATATATCATCTCCCCATTTTAAGTTATGATGTAACACTGCCACTTGATTAATGACGCCTATATTGTAACAAAATCAATACCCTAAATCAAGAAAATTCTTCTTACAATTTCAACCGTACCATGCTCAGAATATTTTTCTTTTTTTTCGCTCAAAACAGCAAAATTCCGCCGAGGAAGATTCTGTTCACATACAGGCCCGAACCATTCGCCAGGGACTCAAGGTCCGAAAATAAGCCCAAAATACCTCGCCTACCACAGCAATCGTCCCAAAAATACTCCTGCACGGTGCTTTGCTGTTATTCCTGATCTTTCAACCTCCTCACTGCCGATTTTTAATTACTGGCGTTCGGCTTTACAGCCGATATTGTATCTATTATTATAGGGCATTATTATAGGAAGTAAAGTATGCACAGTCAAGGTCCCGAAGTGTCGGTAGTCGTGCCGTTATTAAATGAGCAGGATAATATCAGCCCGCTATACGAACAAATCACCCAAACATTAAAGGACAAATACGACTACGAAATAATATTCATCGATGACGGCAGCAGCGACAATAGTTTCAATATTTTAGCCGATTTGCAAAAAACCGACAACAAAATCCGCGTCATTTGCTTCCGTAAAAACTTCGGCCAGACCTCCGCCCTTAGTGCCGGCTTCACCCACGCAAAAGGCAAAATTATCGTTGCCCTGGATGCCGACCTCCAAAACGATCCCGCGGATATACCTGATATGATTGACAAGCTCAACGAGGGATTTGACGTCATAAGCGGCTGGAGAAAAAAAAGACACGATAACGCCATAACAAGACTGCTGCCCTCTAAAATCGCCAACTGGGTGATTTCAAGGATTACAGGCGTAAAACTACACGACTACGGCTGCACTTTGAAAGTGTACCGAAGGGAGGTCCTTGAAGAGATAAAACTATACGGCGAAATGCACCGATTCATACCCGCCCTGGCAAGCTGGAGCGGTGCCAGAATCGCTGAAATGGCCGTCAACCACAGGCCAAGAACCGCCGGCAAAACAAAATACGGTATAGGACGAACATTGAAAGTAATTTTGGACCTTATTACAGTCAAGTTCCTCGGCTCTTTCTCCACAAAACCGATTTATATCTTCGGAGGCCTGGGCTTAGCAAGCGGCATCGGGGCCTTCGCCTCCGGTTGGTATGTCGTATATCAAAAAATCGCCAACGATTTCCCTATCAATAGAAATCCATTACTGGTTATGACCGCTATGCTGATTACCACCACCGTCCAATTTATCCTGATGGGCCTGCTCGCTGAGCTTTTGGTACGTACATATCACGAATCACAAAACCGCCCGACCTATGTTATCAAACAGATACTCGAATCTACCACCGCAGCTTGTCCTCCCAAAAGCAGCCAACGGAGTTAAGTAAATGAGTAAGTCCGCCCAAAAGCACAAACGCTCAAGAAGCCCGATAGAGCCGCATAAGCATAATGTTAACCCCTCCGACCATCAGGCAGACCACTGGCCGGATTCGGCAAAACGGCTCAGCAGCAAACCTGTTGTTGTCTTAATCATAATTGCGATTCTGGCGGCAATTCCCTTCTGTTTGGGCAAGTATTTCGAATTCAATTCACCAAGTGCCTTCGACAGCGGGGCTTATGTTTATTCAGCCAAAAGAATACTCGACGGGGCAAAAATCGGCATCGATGAAAAACCCAGTGCCCAGATGGGAACCTTGCTGATAAATATGCTGGGCGTCAAGCTGTTCGGCTTTAATGATATCGGCCCGAAACTCATCCAGGCAATACTCCAGGCGGTGGCCCTGGTACTGATGTTTATCACGATGCGAAAGCTCTTCGGGACCCTGCCCGCCGCTGTTGGAGTAATTATTGCCTCAATATACTTATCGGCTCCCCTTATGGCCAAGTACGGCAACGTAAAAGAACAACATATGATTGCCTTTATGATAATGGGGGTAAGCTGTTTTATTTTGTATCAGCTCGCAGACCGCCTATGGCTTGCGATATTGGCCGGCGCCTTTCTAAGTTGTGCGCCGCTCTTTAAAGAAACCGGCATCTCGGCAATATCAGCAGTTGCCCTGTTTGTAATCGCTCAACCGCTGCTTAAGCACAGAAGCTGGAAAAAAACCGGCGCCGATATCTTGCTCCTCTCGGCGGGCGCGGTCGTTGTCATCAGCCCGATATGCCTTTGGCTGTCCACACATAAGGCCCCTCTAAACTACTTCCCGTACTACTCCTTTGTCGGCAGGCCGCTTGCAAAATTAATTCAAAGCCCTCAGGACCAAATCCAGCCAAAAACAACCGAACCAAACACCCCTGAGACCACAGTTCAAAGCGATCCTGTCAAGCAGGGGCTTTTCATGAAATTCATGCCGGCCTATGTCCGCGATAGCTGGAAAATATTAAAACCAGAACAACTCAAGCAGGCAAAGCTAAGAGTCTTCCGCTGGTATGGTGTATTGATACTGCCCATAGTTCTGGCACTTGGCTCAATCATCATCAGATTCGCTACCTCCATTACGAGCAGATGGCGAATAGAAAAGCTCGCAACCAAACGCATCCTGAATTCCCGTCAAAAGCATAAAGCTGCGTTTATCGTTTCCTTGATATTTGGTCTAATCTTTTTATGCATATATAACATACTCCGACTACTCAGTGTCCCACTGGGCACGCTGGGTGCCAAAGATGCAGGCCTTCTTGGAATCTTATGTTATATCATCGTCTATGCCTTGATGCCGCTCTTTTTAAAATTCTTCTCATTTCATCTAGTATCAAGTATCAAGCATCGAGCATCGAGAAACTACGATAGATTCGTATTGTTATTCGCCGTATGGTGGCTGCTGGATATGGTGTTCGTCTGGATAAGCCCGCGCTCCTATGAGCAGTATTACCTGCCGTTAAATGCTTCGGGTGCAATGTTGGGCGGATACCTGATAGCAGTCTATCATAACAAACTAAAGAGCACCTCATACAAACCCGCCTGGGTGATAACAGGATTCGTCGGTTTCATATTGATGATAATTGCCTCACAGCATATATTCTTCGGCATCACAAAGAGCGCACACTCCGGCATGGCTTACTCCAATCCGAAAAAACAAAGAGGCTACACCCAGAAGCTGAATGAAATTTCCCGCAACCCGCAATATCCATGGATTATGGTCGGGCAATATATAAAAAACAACTCCACGGAGAACGATAAAATCTACGTCTGGGGCTGGGTCCCGGGAATATATATCGTCGCTCAAAGACTGAGCCCCACACCAAAAGCATTCGAAGGAACCATGCATACACTCACTCCACAGGTCCTTTCCGAAAGAGTCACTGAGATACTGGATGCGTTCAAAAAAGAGCCCCCGAAGTTCATAGTTGACACCCGCAAGAGACACTTCCCCTGGGACAGGCCGCCGCTTGAATTATGGCCTCAAACACAGAAAGGATTTCTGCCCTCTGTCCCACAAATTGTCACCCAGTATGACCAGATGTATGCCAAAATGCTCCGCGAACAAATCGAGCCTGCCGAGGCTCTTAGATATGAAGCGATGAAACCGTTCAGAGAGTATGTTATGCAAAATTACAAAATCGTTCAGCCTTTCGGAGTCAATATTCTCTTTCAGCGCAAATAAACACTCAAAGCATCGCCTGATAGCAAAAAACAAAACCAATGGACCAAGAGCTTACAAAGCAGCAGGAATTTTATGACCGGGGCTGGGGATCGGAACTCGAAGCGGGCAAAGAGCAGCGAGGAAACCTGCGAACCAATCTGGACTTCCTCAGCCAAACCAATATGCTCAAGCCGAACGACAGGATTCTGGAAATCGGCTGCGGCATCGGCAGTATAGTCTCCGAATTGAGCGGACGCCGATACGATATCACAGGTACGGATATATCGAGCAAGGCGATTGACTACGGTCTGAAAAAATACGGAGATATCAAACTCCAGGTCCAGCCGGCTGAAAAATTGCAGTTCGAAGACCGCTCATTCGATGTCGTGCTGAGCTTCGATTTATTCGAGCATATCGCCAAAGTGGACCTGCATATAAGCGAAGTCCATCGTGTCCTCAAAGATGACGGTCTCTATCTTCTCCAGACGCCTAACAAATACAGTAATGTAATTTTCGAAACCCTGTATCATAAATCCCTTAAATGGCGGCGGGCGCATCCTTCCCTGCATACGCCCGGCCAATTGAAACGAAGATTCTTAAAGAACGGATTCCAAACGCAATTCGTCAAAATGAATCCTGTCAACGAATTCACCCTGAACAAGCTAAAGAAAAAACTTGGCCCGATAAGCGGCATCTTCAAGCATATAAACTTTTGCAGTCTGCCTCTTGCGCTGCAAACAAATTTGTATGTTATCGCCCGTAAAATGCCGAAAAAATAAAATGAAAATAATAATGCTAAATTATGAATTTCCGCCGATCGGCGGCGGAGCAGCAAACGCACATCGGTGTATTTTGCAGCAATACGCTCGCAACGCCAGCTTAACGATTGATGTCTTAACCTCCGCCCCAAAGCCGGGTTTTGTCAAAGAGAGCTTTGCCGAAAATATCACTATTTACAAGGTCGGCCTCCATAAAAAACAACTGCACCACTGGCGAAAGACTGAGGTGCTCGAATGGCTCTTAAAAGCCGGTTTCCATTACCGCAGACTTCTGCGGGAAAATGATTATGATTTTGCCCACGCGTTTTCCGGCTTCCCTACCGGCTGGCTGCCTTATCGCTGTAGCCATAAGCTGCCCTACATGATCTCGCTGCGTGGTTCCGATGTCCCCGGAGAACATGCAAGGCTCAAACTCGATTATAAAATTCTCGCCCCGGCCTTTCGCGCCATCTGGAAAAAAGCCGCCGCACTCGTGGCATGCAGCGAAGGCCTGAAGAACCGCGCCCTGAAGTTTATGCCATCGGCGGAAATTGACGTTATTCCGAATGGTGTTGACCTGGAACGATTCCGCCCCTCCGAGCCCCACCAGGAACAACAAACCATCAGGCTGCTTACTGTCGGCCGGCTGTCTGTTACCAAGCGTGTGGAAATCCTCATAGACGCTGCTGATATTCTCAGCAGACAGGGCTGCCAAATCCTTCTCAAGATAGTCGGCGGAGGACAAACACAGCAGAAACTAAAACAAATTGTAAACGAAAAAAACCTCGATAACATTATCGAGATAACAGGCAGAATCGACGCCGAAGATATGCCGCAGGTTTACCGGCAGAACGACATCTTTATAAGTGCCAGTAAGCTGGAAGGTATGAGCAATGCAATGCTCGAAGCGATGGCATCCGGTTTGCCGATAATTGCCGCTCGCTGCGAGGGCACCGAAGAGTTAATTGCCGAAAACGGTCTTGTGATAGAAAATGCTAACGCCGATGAAATCGCCAAAGCAATAAAAAAATTGATCGACGACCGGCAGCTCCGTAATCAAATGTCCATCGCGGCCCGGCAGCAGGCACAGCAATTCACCTGGAACCGGATTGCAGAACAATATCTGAACATCTACGAAAGAGTAAAATGAAAATCAGGGTCTTACATGTTATAGACCATCTTGGATATGGTGGAGCGCCGGTTGTTGTCAAAAATATAACTGAAAAGCTCGACGCCGAACGCATCGAGACCATTGTCTGCGCACTTCGGACAAATCCCGAAGCTATGCCAATCAAAACCACACTCATCAGCTTAACTCACCACAAGTATAATCCCTTCGCCTTTATCACAATTGCGAAACTCTGCAAACAGCACAAGATAGATATTATCCACGCCCACCTGCAGAAATCGATAATAAGCTGCCTGCTTGCCGGTTTTCTCTGTGATGCCAAAATAATAATCCACGAACACGGCCCGATCTTCCGACGGGGCACCGGTTGTATCTACCGCCTCCTTCTGAAACTGCTGGCCAAAAAGGCATCCGCCGCAATCGCAAATTCACAGGCAACAATTGAAGCCCTAAAACAAACAGCCGGCTTCACCGAAAAATCCGCCTATGTAGTAACCAATTTCGTTGATTTCGCCCGCTTCGACCACACGATTTATGACCGCCAGAAGACAAGAGACTCCTTCGGAATCACCCCTGACAAAAAAGTCGTCGGGTTCCTCGGAAGGCTTGACAACTGCAAAGGGGCGGATTTACTAATCAACGCCGCAGCGATTCTTTGTAAAAAAGACCCGCTTTACCATTTTATTATTGTCGGCCACGGAGCACAAAGAAACCAGCTTGAGCAGCTCGTCCTTCAACTGGGCCTGAAAGAAAATGTTACCTTCACCGGATTGTGCAAAAACCCGCCCGAAGTCATAAGCGCTTTTGATATCGCCGTTGTCCCCAGCAGACGCGAGGCATTTGGTATCGCCGCCGTCGAATTTATGCGAATGAAAATACCCGTCGTCGCCTCCCCGGTCGGAGGCCTGGTCGAAGTAGTACAGCATAATAAAACCGGAATCCTGCTGGATGATCTCAGCGCCGATAATATTGCTCTGGCCGTCAGTTCGCTCATGCAGGACAACTCTTCACGGGAAACTTTGGCGGAGAACGCCGAGATTTTCTCCCGTAAATTCGACGGCGCCGAACAACTGAAACAAATAACCGATATATACAAAGAATTGTCCCAATAGAGTCAAGCAGAAAATTTTAATTATGTGCGATGAAGAACAGGTAAAATTCAATAAAGAAGTCAACGACGGAATCAGCGACAAATACGATTGCCAGCACAACGAAATATTCAATCCCATCGAACAGCAGCGACTGGTCAGAGCCTTAAGTACAGCAATTAAGGCGGTGAAAACCGATTCAAAACCTCTATCCGCCCTCGATTATGGAAGCGGCTCCGGAAATCTCACCCGCCACCTGATAGAGGCCGGCATTAACACAGTCTCGGCGGACGTTTCCGACGGCTTTCTGAATTTGATTGAACGAAATTTCTCACATACCGGCCTGTCGAAAACCCAAAAGATTAACGGAAAAGATTTAACCGGTATGGAAACCGGCCAATTCGATTTGGTCGCAACTTATTCGGTACTGCACCACGTTCCTGATTACATGCACATAGTAAAGGAAATGTGCAGAGTATTAAAGACCGGCGGGGTACTTTATATCGACCACGAAGTCAACGAATCATACTACCAAAGGTCGCAAGAATACCTCGAATTTCTCAAAAAAGCCCGGCCGATAATAAATCTAAAACGATATCTTCGCCTTTTATTCGACGTAAAAGGTTATAAACACATAGTCAGACGCCTCATCAATCCCAGATATAAAAGAGAAGGCGACATTCACGTCTGGCCCGACGACCACATAGAATGGGACAAAATTGAGCAGCTCGTTATCGAAGAAGGCCTCGAAATAGTCCTGAAAGAAGATTATCTGCTTTACAAAAGCGGCTACGACGTCGATGTATATAATGAATACAAAGATAAATGCGCAGACGAGCGGCTGTTGATAGCAAGAAAACAATAATTGTTTCGCTAACTGCGTTTTATATCGAACAAAGGAATCGTAATATGACAAATCAGAATAAAGAGCCGGATGCTTTTTTCGACCATTTCAGCCGGTCTGACAAACCTACAAAAACCGGTATGAAGCTGGTTAAGGCCCTGGCCAGAAGAATCTTCCGATATGCTCAGATCGCTTCCGGCGGCAGCATTCTGGAGATAGGTCCCGGCCGGGGGGATTTCGCTGATATCTGTCTTGAAAAAGGTCTCGAATATTATGCAGTCGAACCCAATGAACAAATGGCCGCTGCCCTTGAAAAAAGAGGCGCCAATGTTATTCGCGCAATGGTTCCGCCCTTGCCCGCCATAGATAAAAAATTCGACGCCGTTGTCATGCTCGCCGTTATGGAGCATATGAACAGCATGCAGGACGCTCTTCAGATAAGCCAACAGATAAAAGAAGTCCTAAAACCACAAGGAAAGTTCGTAATATGCTCACCGGACTATCTGAACTGGCGGCAGAATTTCTTTAACTGCGATTTCTCGCACAACTACGTTACCACACGCCGCAGACTAAAACAGCTCCTTATAAACGCCGGCTTCGAAAATATAAAAAGCTGCCATCTGAGCGGCACTTTTTCTGGGTTCGTTTGTTTCCTGGTAACGGCTATAGTTTCCCGGCTGCCATTCGGACTGCTCAATGCAATGTTCGCAGACAGTAAACTTTGTTACAAGCTATATAAAATGCAGCTAACCTTTTTGAGAAAGGTGCTGATCCTCGGCGAAAAACCCGTCTAATCCAAAATAATATATGACTGCCACCGCCAAAAAACTAATCAAACTTCTCATAAGAATTCTCATCACAGCCGGCTTGCTGATATGGGTCTTCAGCCAGATTGACCTCGAGCAGTTCCGACAAACTACAAAAACGGCAAACTGGTCGTTCTTGATTGCCGTCTGGCTTCTTACCGTAATACTTTTCTGGATTCGCTCGATGAAGATGCGGCTCATCCTGAAAAAGCAAAGCTGCCTCGTTTCCACAAATACAATATTCGGAGCAACAGCCGTAACCTGCCTTTACGGTTTGATTTTACCTGGGATACTGAGTACCGGCGTAAAGTGGTATATACTCAAAAAAGGTACCGGAAAATCAGGTAACGTTCTCTGCAGTATGATATACAACCAGTGGTTGATAATGACCATAATGATGGTATTTGGCCTCGCCGCTTTAATGTTCACCAATCCTGCGCTACTGTCAATATCCAATACGGTAAATCAAAGGCTTTTCCCTCTTGTCTGCGGAATATTACTGGTCGCAATTATAGTTATTTCCTTACTGCTGCTGAACAGCCGAACCGGCGGTAAAATCACAAAAAGTATCGCAGCCCTGCTCAGGCCATTCCCTGCAACAATACGACAGAAAGGACTGAATGTATTCGAACAAATCGCAACCTTCCAGACCGTCGGGGCAGGATTCCATCTCAGGATTGCATCGATTACAATTTTCGATACCCTTATCGGCGGAGTCATCATATATATTCTTTCCGCCCGTGCCGCAAACGTAACCGCGCCGATAGGAACTTTCGTCTGGCTGTGTGCCATGATTTATATTTTAGGAAGAATCCCCGTATCGGTGGCTAATCTCGGGGTAAGAGAAGCAATGTTAGTCCTGCTGCTGGCGCCATACGGCGTGGAAAAACCACAGGCCCTGCTGATGTCGATGATATTGTTCTCCGCGCTAATCGTTATGGCTGTTATCGGCGCAGGTTATCAAATCTTCTGGACCCTAACTGCAAAAAAATCCAATCCCCAGATCAATAACGCATAGGAAACCTGCCGCAAAGTTGTTTCACTTTGTTACTGACCTCGTCCCGCAGGGATTTGTCTATCTCGTACTCGCTGTCTGATTTCACTTTTACTTCTCTAAGCACCACATCTATCAACTCGGATATACTGTCTATTTCTTGTCCACCCATCCCGTTCCTTGTTACGATAGGTGTACCCAATCTGATACCGCTGGTAATGAAAACCGGCTTCTTATCGTAAGGCAGCAGCATCGCATCGACTGTCATACCGCAATCTTCGAGGCTTCTCTGTGCGATAGTACCTGTCAAAGCTTCTCTTAAACTCTCCACATTTATCAGCACCATATGGTTGTCTGTTCCCCCGGTCAGCACGTCATATCCTAAACCCGACAAATTACCTGCCAATCTTTTCGCATTTTCTATGATTTTGAATTGTCTGGCTTTATATTCATCGGACAACGTTTCTTTGAAAAAAACCGCTTTCGCCGCCATATTATTAAAATAAGGCGTCCCCTGTACACCCGGAAACGTCGCGGCCTGAATACATTTCCATAACGGCATGTCCCTGTCAGAAAACTTCATTGGTAAATCATAGTCCTTGCCCATCAATATAAGCCCTCCCCTCGGACCGCCCGCCTTATAAGTGCTTGTAGTTGTAAAGTGAGCATAATCCACACAAGATGGATGAGCGCCGGCCATCACCAAACCGGCTAAATGTGAAATGTCCGCTAAAAGATATGCCCCTACTTCATCCGCAATCTCTCGGAACCTCTTAAAATCTATCTCTCTTGAGTAAACACTGGCACCACACACAATCAGTTTCGGCCTGACTTTGAATGCTTGCTCCCTGATAGCATCATAGTCCAGCAAAAAACTTCTCTTATCAACAAAGTAGCTTTCTATCTCGAAGAATTTCCCGGTAAGTGAACCCGATCCGCCATGCGATGGGTGTCCACCCTGCTCTAAACCATGACTTAATACCTTATCTCCTGCCTTCAATATCGCTGTCATGCAAATTTGATTTGCCTGACTGCCCGAATGAGGCTGGACATTTGCGTACTTGGCGCCGAAAGCCTCTTTGGCCCTTGCCGCTGCGAGCCTTTCCACCTCGTCAACAACCTCGCAGCCCCCATGATATCTGGCCCCCGGAAAACCCTCGGTAGTCTTGTTCTGAATAACTGAACCAAGGGCAGCTAAAACCGCCTTTGAGCATTGGTTCTCAGCCGCGATAAGCTGCAGTGTGTTTTGCAGCCTTTCGTACTCTTTCGTTATTAATTCATAAATCCGGCTGTCATCGTCTCTCAGAGTGCTGAATATATCTTCGTGAAAGGCCTGCGATGATAGTTGTCCAGGAAACATTTCCAAAATCTTCGAATCCTTTCTTACACCGGCATTGCTCAACTAAAGAAACTTCTGACAATATCATTAAAAGTTACGTATAGAATAAGCGTCAAAATAAGCGCCCAGCCTGCATAAGCTATGATTCCCTGAACACGTTCGCTCAACGCCGAACCTTTGATTTTCTCAACTAACAAAAGAACAACCAGCCCTCCGTCAAGGGGCGGCAAAGGCAAAAAGTTAAACACCGCGATTACCGCGCTTATCAAACCAAGAAAATAGACATAGTAAATCAATGGCTGCTCAGCAACTATGCGATAGCTCAGTGTGATAATGCCGACAGGCCCCATAAGGTTCTTGGGACTGACAAGCCCGCCAATCAGACGCCTTAACGTTACGTAGGTCTGGGCAACGAACATTACCGTCCTTCTATAACCCATCACAATCGCATCGATGGGACCACCGGCCTTGTAAGTTCTCTTCAAATCATCAAATGGAATTATTTCGGAAAAAGTAGATTTAACGGTGATACCCTCTCCGTTGTTATCAACATTCAAGGCAACGCTGCCTGCTATCTCCTCATCGACACGCCAGTTAATCGTGATGCGCTCCCCGCCGTATCGCCTGATTTCTTTGATTATTTCGTAAAAGTTTGAAACGGGCGCCCCGTCAACCGCCGTTATCGCAGCGCCGCGAGGAATGTCCAGTCTCGCCTGCCCGCCCTCGGTGTCGATAGTCTTGGCGACAACCGGATGCTCGGCATCAAGTACAACGCCAATTCCAATAAGGACCCTCTCACTACCGGCCGGTTTCTTAGGCGTAACCATAACTGTAAGAGTCTTTTCAGTGCCGTCGGCACTGCTGCGAAGAATCTGGATTGGCAGTTCTTTGTCTTTGGACGCCTCAGTAATACTGCGCATCTCACTATATGTGGGATTCTCGACATCGCCAATCGCTAAAATAATATCGCCGGACTGCAACGAAGACTCACTATCGTCAGCCCCGGAAGTCAGCTTGTCTGAAACAATGCCTATCCGCAAACGCGGAACCATAGAATAAATATGGTAAAGCTCGCTTTCAGACTCAACATTATGACTGCTGGCAAATGTCAAATCCAGCCCAATTTTCGATGCAAGCACCTCTGTTTCTCCCGAGTCCCCTACCCGCTCAACAGATAACGCTACCTCCGGCAAAAGGCTGTCCTGAATCACTTCCCTCAGCTCCCAAAAGCTCTGCACCTCCCTGCCCTCAACAGACTTGATTTTATCGCCGGCCAGAAAGCCCGTCTTGGAAAACAAATCCGCGGCGCCTTCTTCGCTAAGCCTTCCAACTGTCAGACTTACCGGTATCTCAATGCCGAATGCTCTCATCTGACCACCCGGCTGAAGCTCCGCCACAAGCTCCAAATCCTCTTCGGTGCCGTCTTCATGCCTTACCCTCATCGGGATCTTTTCATCTTCACCGGACAAAGCCGCCGCTATCCCAATATTGCTAAAATCAAGATCGTCGCTTTTCCCTGCCACCGAAATTACTTCATCACCGGCTCTGAGCCCTGCTCGCGCCGCTGGCGAATCCGGCGTAACTCCGCCAACAACGGCAGGTGTTAGATTTATGCCGATAAGAAAAACTATCATAAAGATAATAACCGCGCTGATAATGTTACAAACAACTCCCGCCGCCAATACGGCCGCACGAATACCTGTTGTCTTGTTCGCAAAAGAACGGGGATCGTCGCTGCTCTTCACCGCGCTTGTGTCCTCCTGGCCTAACAGCTTAACAAAACCGCCGAACGGAATAAGACCCATACGGTATTCCGTCTCGCTGGCCTTGCCTTCGCCCTTGATAGTAATCCTTAACGCGCCTTCATTGGATTCATCGCCTTCACCGGAATCATTGCCTTTTTTGGGAAATATATCAGGCAATATCCGAATGCGAATGCCTTCTTCTTTTCTCTGCACACCGAGCAGAGTAGGCGGCATAAATATTGAAAACGCCTCAACCTTTATATCGGACAATTTGGCAACAATGAAATGACCGAACTCATGAACCAGAATAACCGCCCCGAATCCGAGAAGAACAAGAAGTACATTGCCGAATGCGCTGACATTGCGAACGATAAAATAAAGAATCATCACAACAACAGCAGCAAACAAAATCAAACGAAAATACTTATTAAAAAAATCTTTCTTTTCCGACATTCAATAATCTCCATATTTAGCAAACAGTTTTATACTCCTGCGCCCTTATGCCTTTATGCTCTTTTGCACTTTAAACTTAACTTCTTTTCTGGCCCACGCATCAGCCTCAAGCAGCTCCTCGACCGATGCGCTGGTCTTAACATCATGCTTATTCAGACAATACTCGATAAGCTCCACTATAGTAACAAATTCTATCCCACCCGCCAAGAACTCCTCTACCGCCGCCTCATTTGCCGCGTTGAAGACCGCAGCCGCCGTGCCGCCCGACCGCACAACTTCATAAGCTAATCGCAGCGCTCGAAAAGTCTCTAAATCAGGTTTCTCGAATGTAAGCGTGCTTATCTTATCCAGACGAAGCCGCTTGGCAATACCTGTAACTCGCTGAGGATACGTCAATGCATATTGAATCGGAATACACATATCAGGCTCGCCGAGCTGGGCTACCACCGAGCCGTCCACAAATTCGACAAGCGAATGAATTATCGACTCAGGATGAATCAAAACTTCAATTTTATCCACCGGCATATCAAAAAGCCACCGGGCCTCGATAATTTCAAACGCCTTGTTCATCATAGTAGCAGAATCAACCGTGATTTTCGGCCCCATATTCCAGACAGGATGAGCAAGCGCCTGCTCCAACGTTACGTTTTGGATGTCCTCAGCCGTGGTACCTCTAAATGGCCCCCCCGAAGCCGTCAATATAATTTTATTGACCTCTTCACGAGTGCCCGATTGCATAGCCTGGAAAATAGCTGAATGCTCACTATCAACAGGCAATATTACGCCGCCGTTGTTCCTTGCCTCGCTCATAAGAAGCTCGCCCGCAACAACAAGCGGCTCCTTGTTTGCAACTGCAAGCTGCTTGCCGCACCTGGCTGCCGCAAAAACAGCAGGCAGACCCGCAGCACCGACAACCGCAGTAAGGACAATATCAACATCCTCAATTTCCGCAGCCTCTACCAGGCCATTCGGACCGGTCAAAACCTCAACATCCAAATCACCGAGAAATTCGCAAAGCTGTCCGGCATAGTCTGGATTTGTAACAGCGACAAATTTGGGCTTATAAAGCCTGGCTTGCTCAGCCAAAAGCTCAACGTTGCTGTGAGCGCTTAACGCGATAACCGAATAATCCGGCCCAAGCGCATCGATTACCCGAAGAGCATTTCTGCCTATCGAACCCGTCGAACCCAAAATAGCAATCTGCTTTGTCATAAATAACGTTCCGGTTTCTCTGCCAGCCCCAGTGTTGCTGTACTATGTCGTTGCTCACAAACACTGATAGTATGCTAAGCACCCCCAAACTGTCAAGATAAGAGTTCCTCCCCCGCCTAAAAACAATTACCATTACAGCAATAACAGATTAGCACTCCGCCCCAATACGCAATACGATTATAAAGGCGTGGAAATCTTCTCTTTTCGTTGGTTCTTTGTCCTGAACTGCCGAGGCGTCATACCGACAAAGCCCTTAAAAGTCCGTGTAAAATAACTTTGATTATTATAGCCCACCTCAAAGCAAATCTCCGTACAGTTCTGGTCCGTCGCCAGCAATAATTGTTTTGCCCGTTCTATCCGAACACTTGTAAGGTAATCTATGATAGTAACGCCCATCTGCTCTTTGAATATATGTGCCAGCCGCGAAACGCTCAGATGCGAAGCCCTGGCCACGTCGGCAAGCGTTATCGGCTTATTATAATTGGCATCGATATAATTTATTGCCGGCCGGATTTGGCTCACTTTCCGGGCGTCCTGCGAAGAATAAACCAGCTCGATAAATTCGTTCAAAGCCGTGCTTATCCACGCACACAAATCCTCCTGATTGTTAATCCGCATCACCTTATTCACATAATTCAGATTCTTCTCTAACATAACATCAATATCCACTCCCCCCTCCACCGCCGACCGGCTCAGAATACTCAGCAGCTCCAGCATCCGCGCCTTAAGGATCCCCAAATCCCCGATAGTCTTAAACAATATCGTCCCCAATATCGAATTAAGAATCTCCTTGGCCCCCGTCCTGTCGCCGATTTTGACCTTACCCATCAGCTCCCGCTCGCTCTCAAGAGGATACTGCCATTCTGTGCCGAGCTTTTTCTTCTCCTGGATAAACTCCCCTATCTGCGACTGCTGCTCCGAACGCTCCCGACGCCATCTGACAACACGCCCGTCAAACGCGGCCACTTCATACAGCAAATCAAACAAAAACTGCGCCGCCTTGTCGATCTTCCACCCCTGGATAAACGGAAGCTCACGCATCGCCGCCGTCAGTCTCTTCCTGTTCACACAAATACCGTCTAACCGCTTTTCAACATCCCTGATAAGGATTTGTGTCACAGGCTCCCAGAGACATTTGCCGAAAAATATACCACCCAGCGACTTGTCCTTATCCATCACCGGCACACACACCAGCACTATACCCGCGTGGCAAAGCGAAATATAAGATTGACCGGTCTCTATCGCCGTCTCAAGGCTCCGCCGCCGCTCTCGGTTACATCTGCGAAGGCCCACCTTGCTGCTCTGGACAATCCTGCAAAACGCCGGATTACAATCGCCGCTGCACATCTGCCCGATCTCTTTACCATGGATATTCCTCGTCTCCAACCCCAATTGGAAATGCCTGCGAAAAACCCCCTCAATTCTCTCGAACTTGTCTTTACCAAGCAGCTTTGCTAACGAAACTTTTTCAATCATTTACACTTACTCCTATGCTCTTTTGCTCTCGGCGGAAATTTATTAAGCCGTAGCAAGATAGTGCTATTATAACAAATAGCAGGATAAGAACAAAACATATTTTCCTGCACCTGCAACGATTCACGCACAAGACCTGTCAACTTGTTGTGTATCAAAACAACTGGACTCGCCGGGATAATTCGGATATTATAACGCCCGTCTTATAAGCCAACACAAATATCGATATAGTGGAGCGATACAAATGAGCCGCCTTCGAACACGATTAACAATAATATACCTGCTGACCCTCCTGTGCATCCCGGCCATCTGTTCCGCCGCTGAAATGTTCTCATCACAGCAGCAAAAAGCCGCCTTCCTCAATGCCCTCAGCCAGCAGGATACCCGCTACGACCCCGCCGAGCATATGATTCGCCGTCCATTTTCCTCCCCGGGTTACCACACAACCCTCAAAGCCGGCTACGTGCATCCTCCCCGAGACTCTCTAAACTACGCCGTCGCCCTGCTCGACTGCCAGGATCCCAACCGCCTCAAACGCGCTCGCGACATAATCCGCAAAGTCATCTCCCTTCAGGACCAGGACCCCAACAGCCGTACTTACGGAATATGGTCGTGGTTTGCAGAAGAACCTCTCGAACAAATGTCACCACCCGACTGGAACTGGGCCGATTTTTGCGGAACACAATTGCTCCAGGTAGCTCACGACCACATGCACCGCCTCCCCGACGACCTGCAGCAGCTTCTCAAAGACTCCATCATCCACGCCGCACACTCCATCAAGCGACGAAACGTAGGCCCCGGCTATACCAACATAGCCATCATGGGAACCTACGTCACACTCTCCGCCGGCGAACTCTTCGATGTCCCCGAACTCACCGACTACGGAAAAAAACGCCTCAAAACATTTTACGAATACACATTCCAGCAGGGCTCATTCCGCGAGTACAACAGCCCCACTTATACCGTCGTCGCCATAAACGAGCTCTCCCGCATGCTCCGCCACATCAAAGACCCCGCCTCGCAAAGACTCCTGCGCGAGCTGAACCGTTCCGCCTGGTACCCCCTCGCCCGCCGC
>JACNGQ010000125.1 GCA_014384025.1 Planctomycetota bacterium
CGGGGTCACCTTCATCAAGGTCATTATAGCTCTCCATATCGTCAATGATAAGGAAGTTGGCCGTGGTGAAGCTCCAGAGAGGACCAGTCCACGGACTATCGGCGTTGGCGTTATTTGCCTCATCAACACGCCAGTAGTAAGTGGTATTCCACTCAAGCTGTCCGGGTTCATAGCTTTCGGAACCGAGATTTCCGCTGCCTTTTAACTCTAAAGAGGCTGCATCAGTGCCGAAATAGACCTCATGTGAATCGGCAAAAATTCCCGGCACCCAGGTGAGAACAGGTGTCTGCGTGATATCCACGGCGCCTTTTGACGGACTCGGACTTCCTACTGCGCCTTCAGTTATAAAGCTCCAGACGTCACCTTTATGTGTGGTGATGGCATCAAACTCATCGACACGCCAATAGTAAGTCTTGGCCATTTCAAGCGGGCCGGGGGTATAGGTTGCAGCTCCCTGAGGGAATCCTCCAGCGGCATTGCTGACATCGTCAAAATTGTCACCGAAATACACAGTGTGCAGTTTCGCACCGAAACCTCCCGTCCAGTTTAGCTTTGAATCCAGGTTGATAGCTTCGGCAGTATCAGCCGGGTCGGGAAAGTATGCAGTCTTGGGGGGAATACTAAAGCTCCAAACGTCGCCTTTCCACGGACTGTTCGGTTCAGTGTCATTGACCTCATCGATTCGCCAGTAGTAAGTCATTCCCGGTGCAAGGCCATCCGGAAAAGGAAATCCAGGGAAGCCGGCAACAGTAAATGTATCGGCCTGATTGCCGATGAAAGTGCCTTCGGCGCCTTCGCTCACGGCATCAAAATTATCGCCGAGATACACATCGTGCGATACAGCAAATTCTCCCGGTCGCCAGGAAAGGTTTACCCATGTATCAACAATCATGGAACCGTCCTTCGGATCAGGTTTGTTTGCCTTGACAATCGGCTGAGATGATTCGATCTCAATGAAGCAAGGCTTGACGTAAGTGCCCGCCGGCTCCGACCAGGTCAAACGCCCATCGCTCACGGTCACCATAAATTCGAACTCATCGAAGCTGTCCATGCCATCCGGGTCCTCTGCGAGCAGTTCACCTTCCAATTCTATTGCGTTATTCGAATCTGCATTCGATGGATCGCCGCACACGATAAATACACGATAGAAACCTGGAGGCAGTTCGATCTCCCATACGGCACCTCTGCCCCTAAAATGAATCAGTGTGTCATATCTCTGATCCTGCGAAGCGGCGTTGTTGCGGTCGCGGGTCTGATCTGACATATTCTGTGACCAGCCGTAGCTGTAGCCGTTATCACGATCACCGAACTCCAGGCCTGTATCCGGCAAATAGCCATCCGGTACTTCTGCACCTCCCAACTGGAAGTTGATATTAATGAGCTCACCAGCGGTGAGCATGCCTGTCAGGCCCAGGGTCAGCAGCACCATCAAACAAATTGTTTTTTTAGACATAATAATCCTCCTTTATAAAGAGTGAAAATAACGACAAATTATATTTTGGCCATACACCAAAACATAATTTTCTTATAAGAATTGACTGGTTCCAATTCAGTATTGGAGAGAAAAAATCTGAAATGCAGCCTCCTTCCTTATGATAAAGCAAAAACCTGATTAAGCGTATATAAACTATACCCTGTATATTTATACCAAATTGCCGACCTTCCCGTCAAGGGGAATCTCTGGGATCATCACGGCCGAGGCGTTCGGTAAATATAAGTTGGAGAAGTTTTTGGTCTTTTTTCTATAGTATGAAATTTTATTGCAAAATCCGCTGATCGAAGGTAATCTAAGCCTTTGTTTGCAGAATTCTGCATAAAAGGACTGCCTGCTCGGCGACGAGCGGGATATGCGGTTACTTTTTGAACTGTAACTATTCGAAAGGAGACGAAAAATGGATTCAAATTGCATTGCAAGCGGCTGTTCGGTACAAAGAACACAGCAGAGCGGAGCACGACTTTTGAAACGGGATACAATCCGGTTTTGCGTCATAATTTTTGCACTTTTGTGTTTCTGCTCTTCTGTACATGCCGAGTGGCAGGTTAGCGAAGGCCCGCTTATGACCCAGTGGTCAGATCAGGTTTCGCCGAAAAAAGTTCACCCCGAGTACCCACGTCCGCAACAGGTCCGCAAGAACTGGCTGAATCTTAACGGCTTATGGGAATACGCAATCAGGACCAAAGAGCAGCGGCAACCGGTCCAGTTCGACGGACAAATTCTCGTGCCGTTTCCGATTGAGTCGGCCCTGTCAGGCGTGATGCTGCCTGTCGGTGAAGAGAACCAGCTATGGTATCGGCGAACATTTGAGGTTCCCAAAAATTGGAAGGGCCAGCGCTTGCTGCTGCATTTTGGGGCGGTGGACTGGGATTCAACGATATGGGTGAACGACACAAAAGTGGGCAGCCATAAAGGTGGTTACGACCCGTTCACATTGGATATCACCGATGTTCTGAACGATACCGATTCGCAGGAAATTGTATTAAGTGTATGGGACCCGACGAACACCGGCACTCAGCCGCGAGGTAAACAGGTGAAAAAGCCCGGCGGGATATGGTACACCTCGGTAACAGGAATCTGGCAGACGGTATGGCTGGAGCCGGTGCCTGCGGCGCACATTAAGTCACTGAAAATCGTTCCGGATATTGACTCTGAATCGGCGCGTATAACCGCAGTATGCTCGCAAGCAACAGTTGACTGCAGCGTTGAAGCGGAAATCAATCTTGGTTGGTTCAATAAGATAAAGGGCAAAGGTAATGCCGGCGAAGAATTTGTTTTACAAATTAAAAAGCCGAAGATGTGGTCGCCGGACTCGCCGTTTTTGTATGAGGTGAAAGTAACGCTTAAGGACAGTAAGGGCAAGATCGTTGATACAGTAAACAGCTACTTCGGTATGCGGAAAATCTCATTGGGCAAAGACGAAGAAGGTATTACGCGGCTGTTTCTGAACAACAAGCCGCTGTTTCAGTACGGTCCGCTTGACCAGGGCTGGTGGCCGGACGGACTGTACACGGCACCGACAGATGAGGCGCTTCGCTATGACATCGATGTATTGAAAAAGCTCGGCTGTAATATGCTGCGCAAGCACGTCAAGGTGGAGCCTGACCGGCTGTACTACTGGTGTGATAAATTAGGTTTGATGGTCTGGCAGGATATGCCCAACGGCGACAAGCACATCCGTGGCAATGACCCTGATCTTGAGAGAACTGAAGAGTCGGCAAAGCAGTTTGAGCTGGAGCTCAAGCGTGTAATTAACGCTTTCAGCAATCACCCGTGTATAGTAATGTGGGTGCCTTTTAACGAGGGCTGGGGACAGTATGATACGGCGCGGATAGTGGATTTTGTTAAGGAGCTTGACCCGAGCCGATTAGTGAATAATACGAGCGGCTGGTCCGACCGGGGCGTTGGTGACGTACACGATATTCACAGATATCCTGGTCCGGCCGCGCCGCCGACCGAAGAGAACCGCGCTGCGGTTTTAGGTGAGTTTGGCGGTTTGGGTCTGCCGGTCCCGGGGAATACATGGCAGGATGAAAAGAACTGGGGATACCGCAGCTATAAGACTCGTGAGGAACTTACTGATGCGTACCTGGTTCTGCTTGATAATCTGCGTTCGCTGATTGGTCCGGGTCTGTGTGCGGGGGTATATACGCAGACGACCGATGTTGAGATTGAGGTGAACGGACTGATGACTTACAACAGAGCGATGATAAAAATGGATGTTGAAAAGGTCGCGGCGGCAAACAGGCTTTTGTATCAGCCGCCTCCTGTTGTTAAGACGCTTGTTCCAACTTCACAACAAACGGGACAAAACTGGCGATATACGACAGACGAACCGCGTGTCGGCTGGTATCGGGCGGGCTTCTCCGATTCCGACTGGCAGGAAGGTAAAGGCGGATTCGGCACTGAAGGGACGCCCGGTGCTGTCGTAGGGACCGAGTGGAAAAGTCCTGGTATCTGGATGCGCAGAACGTTTGAGCTGGATAGCATAAAATTCAACCGGCTGCAGTTGTTAATCCATCATGATGAGGACGCCGAGGTCTATATCAACAGCCAGCTTGTTGCGAAACTCGAGGGCCATACTTCTGGTTATATTCAATTCAGGCTTGATGAGAAGGGACAAAAGACGTTGAAGGTCGGAACAAATAGCTTAGCCGTTCACTGCTCTCAGACCGAAGGCGGGCAATTTATCGATTTGGGCCTGGTGGACATAGTAGAAAAATAGACGGATTGATTCACGACTCGAGTTCTAAAAAAGCTTTCACTGTTGAGGAGTATTTCATGCTGGTGATGTCTGTTCTGGATTGGACTTTGCGCAAAGCGAAGAGGTGGTGCTGTTACTTGCTGATTCCGGCGGTTTGTTTTGTCGCAGTTGAGGTGCGGGCGGCTCGGTCGGATGAAATTATCCTGAGCAATGAGTACTGGTCGGTCGAAGTATCGCCGGCAGCGCTGGAGATGAACGCCGAACTTCCGGGGGTTGAGAGAATCCAGCTATCCAGAGGCCAGCCTGATTTAGGCCCGGTCGGCGATATAGTAAAGGATGGCTCTCGGGCGCAGTGGCTCTTGCAGGCAAAAGGAATTAAGGTTGAGGTTCGATTAGATAAGCGGGATTTGTCTGTCCAATTTGTTTCTGACAAGATCGGTGTGTTCACATGGCCTGTTTTTCAAGAAAGTGCAAATATCAAGGCGTTAATCTGGCCCCGCTGGGAGGGCTGCTATATTCCGCTTGATGAGCCGCGCTGGGAAAAGTATCTGGTAGAGCATGGCGAATGGAACACGCTGGAAGGGCTAAGTATGCCCTTTTGGGGCCTGGATTGCGGCGACTTTTCACTGACGTATATCATAACCAATCCATACAGTAACGTGATAAATTTCAGCATGACCGGAGGCCAGCTTGAAGCGCAGTTCAGCCACGAATTCACATCTGTTCAATCCAAAAAAGAATATGGATTTTTGATTCGGCTTGGTGAAAACAATTCGCCGGTAGAGCCTGCGAAACAGTTTCGCCACTGGCTGCAACAGCAGGGCGAGTTTGTCAGTATGAAGGAGAAAGTGAAGAAGGTCCCTAAAGCTGAGCGCTTGTTAGGGGCGCCACATGTTTATCTTTGGGGTGATGCGTTTTTTACGCGGCATTGTATCCCTCCGAGAAAATGGAAATCATTCTGTTCTAAGCTGGTCGAACAAAGCAAGGCCGGACGTTTCTCTCCGGGTGTGCGAATTAAGCAACTGATGGAGCCGGAACGCTGGGCCGAAGTAGTTACGATTTCCAAAGCTCAGTGGCCGGATAAATATACCACGGGCCAGGTGGCAAATGAGCTTTCCCGATTGCTGGAAAGACGGGACTTTTATGATAAAGCCTGCTGGCGGGAAGTAATTCTTCCAGATGAGGCGGCCAAATTACTGAAGAAAGGTTCGGACAACCTTACGATTCCGGAATTGTGCCGGTTGAATGGTTTAATGCTGCATGCGGCGTTTGCGGAATTTCTAACTCCGGTTGATAACTGGGGTGACGGTGTTTCAGGCAGGATGCTGGAGCAGTTTAAAGAGAGCGGCTTTGACCGGATGAGATTGTGCGTCGAAGGCTGGGAAGGTGTAGAAAAACGTCCCGAGGTGGCAAAGCAGGCCGACCGGATGGGATATCTGTTTGGCACGTATGATTCATTTCACAGTATTCACGACCCTGCTTTGCGCGGCACGGATGGTACCTGGACTACTGCACAGTTTGACAGGGAACTTTTTGAGAAGGGCCCGATCGTCCGCAAAGACGGAAAGAAACGTGGGGGATTTAAAGGGGCCGGTTTCAAGCTTAGCCCGATTGCCGCCAGAGCGTCTGTGGAAAAGCGTGTTAGAGAGAACATGAAGAATGTTCCTTACAATTATTATTTTGTTGATTGTGACGCTTACGGTGAGGTTTATGATGATTACTCACCTTTTCACCGGGCAAGCCAGGCGGATGATGTAAGGGCGCGTTTAGATAGGCTCGCGTGGATTAGCGATACGTTTAATGTAGTGGTGGGCTCGGAGGGCGGCAGCTCATACTCGGCGAAAGTTATTCATTTGGCTGAAGGGATGTTCGGACCTGTATTCGGCTGGGGGGATCCTGATTTGAAAAATAAGGATTCGCAGTACTATCTGGGCCAGTATTATCCCCCTGACGGGCCGAAGGTTTTCGTTAAGCAGGTTCCGATGAAGGAGAAGTATCAGTATTTTTATTATGACCCGCAGTATCGACTGCCGCTATACGAAATTGTCTTCCATGATTCGATTGTGACGACTCACCAATGGGCGAACAGCAGTCTTAAATACAGCAATATGCTCGATACGGTGGCGCTGACGGAGCTGCTGTATATGGTTCCGCCATTGTACCACATGAATCTTGATGAATTTGATATGCATCGTGATTTAATAAAAGAACATTATGATTTTTTTTCGCCGTTGCACAGGGAATTTGGCTTTTCGCAGATGACGGACTTCAACTGGCTTAGCTCCGACAGAAAGTTACAACGTGCGGTTTTTGAAGGCCGGGTGGAATTGATTGCGAATTTTTCACAGGAATCGCGAGGGTATCGTGGGGCTGATATTCCCGCACGAAGTATCTCGGCAAGATGGCTGGATGGCGGGAAGAAAAAAATCCTGACCTTTACACCGAATCTGAATTCAGGTGCGATGAAATGAGGCGGCAAAAACAAAGCAAGGAGTTTGATTGTGAATCGACGTGAGTTTATTAAGTTAGCTATCGGCGGTGCGGCGGCGGTTGTAATGCCAAATTACGGCTGTTCGGTTGGTAAGGGTTCAGGGGCGACTGCCGAACGGCCCAATATCATCCTTATCATGGCCGATGATTTGGGATACGGTGACATTAGCAGTTACGGCAGCAAAAAGATACATACGCCGAATATCGATGCCCTGGCGAGAGGCGGCCTTAAGTTTACGGATTATCATTCCAACTGTCCTGTGTGCAGTCCGACAAGGGCGGCTCTGCTGACGGGACGCTACCAGCAGCGGTGCGGTATCGAGGGCGTCGTAACAGCCGCAAAGCACCGTCATACAGGGATGGCTCTGGAGGAAGTAACATTTGCCGAAGCCCTGAAAAGCCGTGGTTATGCTACGGGGATTTTCGGTAAGTGGCATGTAGGTTACAACGTAGAATTCAATCCGGCCAGGCAGGGATTCGACGATTTTATCGGCTATGTCAGCGGCAACGTGGATTATCATTCACATATCGACCAGGCGGGCTTCGACGACTGGTGGAAGAATTTACAAAAGGTTCCTGAAGAGGGTTACTGTACTGATTTGATAACCGGACACGGAATGGATTTTATAGAGCGGCATAAGGATAAGCCGTTTTGTTTGTATCTGCCGCACGAGGCGCCGCACTATCCTTACCAGGGGCGAAAGGACCCGCCGGAACGTTTGAGCGGCGGCAGGAAAGGCAAGAAAGCCAAAGGCCGAGAGATTACCCGGGCGTATAAGGAAATGGTTGAGGTGATGGATGAAGGGGTAGGGCGTATTGTCGAGGCGGTCAGACTTATGGGCTTAGAGCGAAAGACATTTATCTTTTTCTGCTCCGACAACGGCGCTACAAAAAACGGCTCCAACGGTGTACTGGCCGGTTTCAAAGGCAGCTTATGGGAAGGCGGGCACCGTGTCCCGGCTGTTGCCTATTGGCCGGGAAGAATTAAGGCCGGTACAACTACTGACCAGACGGTCCTGGGGATGGATTTGTTTGCTACAATGATGTCAATTGCCGGGGCAAAACCGCCGGAGCATCTGAAGCTTGACGGCGTTAACCTTTTGCCGATGCTGACCGAAGGTACCAAACTGCCGGAACGGATGTTGTTCTGGCGTTACCGAAAAGAAAAGGCCGCACGGAAAGGGCCGTGGAAATTACTGGTTCAAGGTAGTCGATCAAAACTTTATAATCTTGACGAAGACCTCGGCGAGAAAGAAAATCTTGCTGGGACCAGGCCTGATATGGTCAAAGCGCTTGAAGATGAACTGGCCGCCTGGGAACAGGAAGTTTCAGCCGGTGTTGAGCTGAGGGCGTGAAGAGAACTTTGTAAGATGGATTAAACTGTTTGGGTATTAATAACACCTTGGGTTTTATTGATTCGGAGGTAATAATTATGGAAAATAAATCGATTAGCCGGCGTGATTTTATGAAGAGTTGCGCTGCGGGCGCATCGGTGCTTGTCGGTTCGGGTTTGATTTCAAAGGAAGTATTCGCGGCAAAAAAGAAGAGGCCGAACATTGTCTTGATAGTCAGCGATGACCATGGGCTTGAAGCTTTGGGCTGTTACGGTAATAAGGTTATCAAGACGCCGAATCTCGACCAGCTTGCGGCTGAGGGAGTTCGGTTTACCAATGCCTTTTGTACGACGGCAAGCTGCAGCGCTAGCCGGTCAGTGATTTTATCGGGTATGTATAATCACGCAAACGGCCAGTACGGGCATCAGCACAGCTATCATCACTTTATCTCCTTCCCGACCGTGAAGTCTCTGCCGGTGCAGTTGACCGAGGCAGGATACCGGACGGGGCGTATAGGCAAGTATCACGTTGCACCGGATGAGGTTTATAAATTCGATGTCGCGCTAAAAGGCAACAGCCGCAGTCCTGTCGAGATGGCGAATAACTGCCGGGACTTTGTCAGCGGTGATGATAGCAAGCCGTTTTTCCTGTACTTCTGCATGAGCGACCCGCACCGCGGGGGCGGCACAGCCGAAGAGCTGCCGACAAAACCCGACCGTTTCGGTAATCTTGCCAATGGAGGATATCCGGGTGTGAAAGAGGTGAAGTACAACCCTGATGATGTTATAGTGCCGCCGTTTTTGCCGGATTCGCCGGAGTGCCGTGCCGAGCTTGCGCAGTACTACCAGTCAGTGTCACGCGTTGACCAGGGAATTGGGCGGCTGCTCGGCGTTCTTAAAAAGGCGGGCAAATATGTTAATACGGTGGTAATTTATATCTCAGATAACGGCGTAGCATTTCCGGGGGCCAAGACGACTCTGTATGAGCCGGGGATGAATCTGCCGTGCATAGTTCGGAATCCTTTACAGAAGAACAAAGGCATTACCTGTAATGCACTGATTAACTTTGCGGATTTGGCGCCGACGATTATGGACTTTGCCGAAGCTCTTCCTCAAAAGAGCGAATTTCAGGGCAAGTCGTTTAAGTCAGTGCTCGAACGGGAAAATCCATGGGGCTGGGATATAACTTATGCTTCGCATACTTTTCACGAGATAACGATGTATTATCCGATGCGTGTGGTGCGTGAGCGAAGGTATAAGCTGATCTGGAATCTTGCGCATGGACTGGATTATCCTTTCGCCAGTGATTTATGGGCGGCATCGACGTGGCAGGCGACGATAGAGCGAGGCGAGAAATATTACGGCAAGCGCACGGTCGAGGCATATATACACAGGCCGAAATTCGAGCTTTATGATTTGAAGAACGACCCGGATGAGATTGAGAACCTGGCGGACAATCCGAAACACAAAGGAGCTCTTTCGAGGCTCCAGTCAAAGCTGAAGGCATTTCAAAAGCGAACGAACGACCCGTGGATACTCAAGTGGGAATATGAATGAGTTAGCTGTGAAACTTGACAATTTTCCGTAGAAGGCTATGATGTGGTCTGCTGCTTTTGGCCTCCGAGTTGGCACTGATGGGGAGTTTGGCGTGGGCAGAAGTCTGAATGTAATATAAGTACGAAAGAAGGACAATAAAATGGCATTGTTATTAGGATATGACGTTGGAAGCTCGTCGGTAAAGGCGACGTTGATGGATAGTCAAACGGGCAAGGTTTTGGCGAGTGCGACTTCACCCGATGAGGAGCTGGAGATTATCGCAAAGGAATCCGGCTGGGCCGAGCAGCATCCCTCTACATGGTGGGAGCATGTTAAAGAAGCGACCCGGCAGATTGCTTCTACGATCCGTAATTTAGAGGATGTTGAAGCTATCGGGATTTCATATCAGATGCACGGACTGGTTTGTGTGGATAAGAATAAGGAGGTGTTGAGGTCTTCGATAATCTGGTGCGACAGCAGGGCGGTGCAAATCGGCGAACAGGCGGCAAAAGACATTGGAGCAAAAAAGTGTCTTAAGAGTCTGTTTAACCTGCCGGGTAATTTTACGGCCTCTAAATTAAAGTGGGTCAAAGAAAATGAGCCGGAGGTCTATTCGAAGATTCATAAGATAATGCTGCCCGGCGACTATATCGCGATGAAGATGACGGGCAAGATACAAACAACGCCGTCGGGTTTGTCCGAGGGGATAATGTGGGATTTCGGCAAAGATGGACTGGCGGAATTTGTCCTGGAAAATTACGGGATATCAGCCGATCTGACAGCCCCGACTGTTCCGACGTTTTCCGTTCAGGGTGAGCTGACCAGCTCGGCCGCTTATGAACTGGGACTCAAGGCCGGGACAAAGGTAAGCTACCGAGCTGGGGATCAGCCTAATAACGCACTGTCACTTGGTGTGTTGCAGCCGGGTGAAATTGCAGTTACTGCCGGGACATCGGGCGTGGTCTATGGAATCAGTGATAAGAAAAACTACGACCAAAAATCGAGAGTCAATATATTCGTTCATGTCAATCATTCAAAGGAAAAGCCGAGGTATGGTGTTTTACTTTGCCTTAACGGGACGGGAATCTTAAATAGCTGGCTCAAGCACAATTTTGTCGGCGGCGAGGGATTGGATTATGAGCAGATGAACGAGCTGGCGGCAGAAGTTGCGGTTGGCTCTGAAGGGCTGATGATACTGCCCTACGGCAACGGTGCTGAGAGAATGCTGGAGAACAGGAATATCGGGGCATCCGTTCACGGTTGGAATTTTAATATGCACAAGAAGGCGCATTTTCTTAGGGCGGCCCAGGAAGGTATCGTTTTTGCGCTCAATTACGGCCTTGGGATAATGCGCGATATGGGGATTGAGCTGGAAACGGTCAAGGCTGGAAATGCGAATATGTTCCTGAGTCCGCTGTTTGCCGAGGCCTTTGCAACGATTACCGGAGCGACCGTGGAACTTTATAATACAGACGGCTCGCAGGGGGCCGCAAGGGGAGCCGGGATAGGTGCGGGTATTTACAAGGGAGCTGATGATGCCTTTGTAGGTCTGGAGCCGGTCAAGGCGATTGAACCAAATAAGAAATTAGCATCAGCCTATCAGGATGCGTATGGAAGATGGGAGGATGTTTTGAAAGGGCAATTGAAAAATTAAGAACACAAGACATAAGTGCATGAGTTTTGTTTAGGCGTTTAAGAAAGGAGTAATTAAAATGGCGGATAAATCTTTACACAGTATATGCAGATGGACATTTAATCCCGGTAAGGGCGGTTTTGTGCCGGGCGATACGCGGCCTGAATGGGGCGGTGCATTCGGCTCGCCGGAGATGGTTAAATTAGTTGCGGATAAAATCGCTCCAAGGATGCCTGATAACGTCGAGCTGGGTATCGAGCTGCATTACGATGCGGAGGTCGATGATGACAATGCCGCGGCGGTGGCTGATGCACTTGTTGACAATAAATTGTATCTGGCGATGATAACACCGGGTGCGCATTGCCATTTTGGTTACGGTGGAGTTGCATCTTTAGACCCGAACGAGCGAAAGGCCGCTGATGAATTGGGCACCAAAACGGTTGACCTTGCGTACGGAACATTGAAGAAGGCATGGCATCCGGACGCCGGCAAGGAGCCGTCGCTTATTATCTGGAACGGCTCGTTCGGTTATGATATTGCGACTATCGGCATTCGGCAGATGTATCAGAACCTCAAGGAGAGCATCGCCGGTCTGTGTAAATATGAAGCCAAAAAAGGCGGCAGCTTATACATAGGCTTCGAGCCAAAGCCGAACGAGGGACATCCCGCCATGCTGATTCCAACGGTGGCGAGTGCTTTATTGTTCTGGCGAAAGATTGAGGATGAGTTCGGAATTCCGAAAGAAAAGAAGGGCGTCAATAAGGAATTCGGGCATTCGGAAATGATAGGGCTTGACCACGTTGCCGATACGGTTGAAGAGCTGGATAATGATATGATGGTGCACATGCATCTTAACAGCCAGGGCTATAACGATGGTATTATTCTCGGCGGGCCGGGCAAATACGATATCGACCACGGCACGCGTATTAACGGCATGAACGTTGCTATCGCCGGGCTTATCCAGCAGGCGGGCTTTAACCGATGGAAAGGCCATGACATGCAGGCCCGGGCATACGATAACGCCGAGCAGGGAATCGACAGAGTAGTCAGGAGTGTGCTGAGCTGGGAGGCGTGTGAGCTGGCTGCCAAAGAGCTGGATACGGCCGCCCTGATGAAGGTATTGGCTCAAAGGGAAACCGCAAAGGCCGAAGATATGATGAGGGCGGCGGTTGTCAGCGCTCAGGGCCATTTCGATAAAATGTATAAGTGATTAAATACCGGGTTTCATCGCGGTAACTAATGAGTTGAATACAATATGAAAACACGCCGTGATTTTTTGAAGAGCTTGATGATAGGGGGTGTTGCAGCCCTTGTCCCATCGGCCGGATTTGCCGGGTCTGTTGCCAGGCATAGACGAAAGCCCAATGTAGTGATGATCGTCTGCGACGATCTCAACGACTATGTCACGGGCATGGCGGGGCATCCACAGGCGCGGACCCCGCACATTGCAAGACTTGCTCGGTCCGGGGTGGCTTTCAAACGGGCCTACAGCAACAACCCTATATGTGCACCATCGCGATCCAGCTTTCTTACCGGAATCTACCCGCACACTTCGAAAAATCTGTTCTGGGACAAGTGGTTCGAGAATCCCGTGCTGAAAAATTCCAAAACCATCATGGAACACTTCCGCGAGAACGGCTATCACGTTGCCGGCTCCGGCAAGCTTATGCATCACCATCTGCCTTCCGTGTGGAGTGAGTACGGGTATAAGGCCGACTACGGCCCCTTTGTTTATGACGGCAAGGAAAGGGTGGCCCACCCTTCAGTGCCTCAACCCTATAGAAGCATAGGAGCTGTTGATGGTTCCTACGCCCCTTTGTCGGATGTGCCCTATGGACCGAATAATAAAGACAACAAGGGCTGGATATACGGCACCTGGGGCAAGGTAAACAAGTACAATTACGTTGACGAGGACAACCGCGATCCCACCCCCGATGAACGCAACGCCTCCTGGGCGACAAATAAGATCAATGAGTTTGCTAAACAGGAAAACGGCAAGCCGTTTTTCCTGGGCATTGGTTTTATTCGTCCGCACACCCCGCTGCACGTGCCTAAGCGATTCTTCGATATGTTCCCGACGGACTCACTCAAAATCCCCGTAATCAAGCCCAACGATGCCGAAGACTGTCACTATATGGACGTCTTTGACAGCAGCCAAAAAGGACCAAAATACTTTCGCCTGCTCAAAGAATCGTATCCGGACCTCGAATCCGCACTCAAAGCGTTCACCCAGGCCTATCTCGCCAGTGTGGCCGCTGTTGACGAATGCGTCGGCCGGATAGTCGAAGCAGTGGACAAGAGCCCATTCAAAGACAACACCATCATCGTCGTCACGAGCGACCACGGATGGAACATGGGCGAGAAGGATTACCTTTTCAAGAACGCTCTCTGGGAAGAGAGTACCCGTGTGCCGCTCATCATCCGGGCGCCGGGCGTGGCGGAACCAGGCGGCTTCGCCGAGCACCCTGTTTCACTAATTGATATTTACCCCACACTCGTTGACATCTGTGGACTCGAAAGCGAAACGAGGAAGAACGGCCATGGTGCCAGGCTCGACGGCTACAGCCTCCGTCCTTTCCTTGAAAATCCGAAATCCGAAACCTGGAACGGGCCCGACGCCGCGTTGACGATGATATATGCCGGCAATAAGACAGGAAATGATCCCACAAAACAGCATTGGTCCGTCCGGACAAAAAGGTGGCGCTATATTCTTTATAACAACTCCAGCGAGGAGTTGTACGACCACGACACCGACCCCTACGAATGGACCAACCTGTCCGGCGATACCCGTTACAGGAAAATAAAAGCGGACCTGAAGGCCCGGCTATTCCGCATGACTGGCCGGTAAAAAGACTGATAGTTCAGTTTGCAGCAGAATAGCCGTCAGAGGTCGGGAGTTTTATACGGAATCCATATACATAGTTTTAAGGCTTAATAGAATAACAGGAACATCAAAATGAGTATTGAAGTATTGGGAATTTCCGGGAGTCCTATAGAAAACAGTAACACGGACAGACTTATTCAAGCCATATTGGATGCAACCGAGCTAAAATGCGAATTTGTGAAACTGAGTCAAATTAACATCAGACCTTGCCTTGCCTGTAAACAGTGTGTTCCGGACAACATCTGCAAAGTTAAGGATGATTTTCCGGAGCTTGCAAAAAAAATCAAGAAAGCCAGGGCTTTGATTATTGGTGCATATATTCCCTATAAACAGATAGACGGTTTCACAAAAGCGCTTCTTGAGAGATTCTGGTCGCTCAGACATGTGAACAACCTGCTTAGGGGCAAGCTGTGTGCAACGGTTCTAACCTACCTGACTCCCGATGCGGCGGATAACGTCAATAAATCATTGGCCATAGGGTTAAAGGAAATGGAACGTATGGAGCTTATCGGGCAAGTAATGATTAAGGGCAACATTCCCTGCTTGACCTGTGGCGTGGGAGATGAATGCCAGATGAGTGGATTAAGAAAACGTTACGGACCGGATGCCAGATCTTCCGATTACCCATACACACGGGTCGAGGATCAGAAAGAAGTATGGGAACAAGCAATGCGAATCGGCCGTCTAATCGGCGAACGCCTGCGAACAACTAATCGGGGCTAAAACTTCGTATAACCATCGCATGAACTCGAATGTGTCTTCCGCTCCACTACAGTCACTAACTTAAACTATTTGTTAACAAGTCGCTAATGTGTTATAAAACAGCCTGCCTTAACGAATCTACAGTTTATGTGTAACCTTTTCGGAATTTTTCCGTAAGTACAGAGTCTGCAGAAGATACTTAATCAAACTTGCAGAGAATGTGGAAAAAATTGACAAAGAAAAAAATGTTTAAAAGAGAATAAGATATGCAAAAGGCCCGCCTGTATTTTATTGATAACCTGAGAATCCTGCTTATTACGCTTGTAGCTATGCTGCACCTTTCCATTACCTATGGGGGGGCCGGCGGTTGGTATTACAGAAATGTCCCGGAAGGCACTATGTCAATCCCGCTAACTTGGCACAATGCATCTGTCCAGGCATTTTCGATGGGCTTGTTTTTTTTGATTTCGGGCTATTTCACTCCACGCTCATACGACCGAAAGGGCCCGCGCCGCTTTTTCAAAGACAGGCTTCTGCGTCTGGGCATCCCTATACTGTGCTACGACTTTGTCATCGGCCCGCTAATGGCGTATCCACTTATGAAGGTTGGCGCGCTTGAACACGGTAGCACTCTTCAATTCAATGGCTCTTACTCTAAGTTTCTATCAATTTATTACAGCAGGTTCCATGTTGGTACCGGCCCATTGTGGTTTGTCGAGGCCCTGCTGATATTCGCGGGTGTTTATGTTCTATACAGGCTTTTGTCGAAAACACCAGTTTCTTCAGTTCACGAAGACGGCAAATTACCCGGCAATTTAACCTTAGCATTATTCGCCCTTGCTTTGGGTACTGTTAGCTTCATCGTGCGGATATGGCTTCCGATAGGCTGGAGTTTCGGGCCCTTGAATTTTCAGTTCCCCTTCTTCCCTCAGTATATTTGTATGTATATTGTCGGAATCGTTGCTTATAGGAACAACTGGCTGGTGCGGATACCCGATGCGATGGGCAAATTGTGGCTTTGCATTGCATTGTTTTTTATTCTGATACTCTTTCCTGCGTTGTTCGTTTTAGGCGGGGCACTCAAAGGTGATATATCAGCGTTTATGGGGGGCCTTCGCTGGCAATGCTTTGGGTATGCTCTCTGGGAGCAGTTTACCGGCGTTGCGATGATTATAGCGCTGCTGTTTTTATCTCGCAAGTTTTTCAATCGTCAGGCAAGAGTAGCTAAAGCGATGTCCGCCAGCGCTTATACCGCTTATATTATCCACGCACCGGTTACAGTCCTTGTGGCAATCGCGATGAGAAATATCAGCTTGTACCCGCTTTTGAAATTTGCTTTGGCTGTACTAATAGCGATTCCGTTGTGTTTTACTTTGGGGAATTTCATCAGGCAACTGCCGCTGGCCAAGCGAATCCTGTGACCGTGCAGATCAAGCCCGAAGAAACATACTTGTTTTTTCGGGCAGGGGCTGATAGACTCAACGACCGTTATGACCCTTGCTATCAAAACCAGCGGACTCACTCGCTGCTTCGGCGACCTGCGTGCCGTTGACAGTCTCGACTTACGTGTGGAAGCCGGGAAGTTCTACGGCTTTCTCGGTCCCAACGGCGCGGGCAAATCGACGACCATCAAAATGCTTACGGGCTTGCTGGCCCCCACGTCCGGCACGATGTGCATACTGGGCGAGGAAATAAAAGACCCAGACAAGGCCAGAGAGGTCAAGCGCCGTGTTGGCGTGGTGCCAGAAGAGCTGGCCCTGTTCGATAATCTGACGGCACGGGAATATCTGACCTTCATAGGACGCATGTATAAGATGCCCATGGCGACGGTCCGCGAACGTTGTCGGGAGCTGTTGACCATGATGAGCCTGGAGAGCGAGGAGAAGCTGACCCTCGAATACTCACATGGGATGAAGAAAAAACTCACGCTGGCGGCGGCGCTGATTCCGAATCCGGATCTGCTGTTTCTCGATGAACCGTTTGAAGGCGTCGATGCCGTTGCCTCGCGCGTGCTGCGAGACACATTGAAGCGTTGCGTCCAGCGCGGTGCGACCGTGTTCCTGACATCGCATGTTCTGGATATTGTCGAAAGACTCTGCACAGACTTCGGGATTATTGTCGCCGGTAAGCTCGTGCATCAGGGCTCGATGGACGAGATTCGCGCCGGCGGATCGCTGGAGGAACGGTTCCTCGAGGCCGTCGGCAGCGATAAAATCGAGCACCAGAAGCTAAGCTGGCTGGAGGATTAGATGGACTGGAGCCAGCTTCGCACAATCATCTGGTTACGCTGGCGCTTGACCCGAAATCAATGGTCTCGCAATCAGTTGAATGCCGTGCTGATAATGATCGTAGCCGTGGCTTTGCTTGTCTTAAGTGTTGTGAGCGGCGTAGCCGGAGTGCTGGTCGGTTTCTTTATATTGGCCGAAAGGTCGCCGACGCGTATGCTTATCGCGTGGGATTTATTCTTTGCTGCGTTTCTGTTTGCCTGGATAATTGGAATGGTTTCGGAGATCCAGCGTTCGGAGACTATCGACATCAGCCGGATGCTGCACCTGCCTATTTCGCTCAGAGATATTTTCCTGGTGAACTATATCGCATCACATTTGACTTTGAGCATTATTCTGTTCCTGCCTTTAATACTGGGTCTTTCTCTGGGATTGATGCTGAGCGGGCAATGGTTAATGATCTGGATGTTTCCGTTGGTGCTAAGTTTGGTCTTCATGATAACGGCGTGGACCTATTGCCTGCGCGGCTGGCTGGCCGCGCTCATGGTGAACAAGCGGAAACGCCGCGCAATTATTGCTGTGGTCACATTTTCATTCATTGTGCTCGTACAGCTTCCAAATATCATTAGCAACCTCGCGCACGATCGTAAAAAGCACAGACCCGACACGGTGAAATCGGCACCTTTGGACGAACAGGCGACGAGGCAGCCCGTGAGTCGCAGCAGGAGGCCCATTCCCAATGCGGTCTTGTTAGCGCATAAGGTGGTGCCCTTTCTGTGGGTTGGTAACGGTGCGATGTCACTGGCCGGAGGAAATGCCCTGCCCGCCGTGTTAAGTGCAATCGGCGCATTCGGTATTGGTGGATTGGGTTTGAGGCGGGCCTACCGCACGACCATTCGTTTTTACCAGGGACACACGGTCGGCAGGAGGTCAAAACAAAGACCGAAAACTAAAAAGGTCTCAACCGTCAGGAAGAACTTCCTTGAGAGGCAACTGCCCGGTATTCCCGACGAAGCCGCTGCGCTGGCGCTGGCCTTCTTCCGCTGCCTGACTCGGGCACCAGAAGTGAAGATGGCGCTGGCGACCAATTTCATCATGCTGCTGCTTTTTGGAACTATGTTCTTCGCGCGGCGTATATCCAGCCTCAGCGACAACTTAAAATTATTCGTCGTCAGCGGCCCCATCGTGTTTACCCTTCTCGGTATGAGCCATCTCATGCTCAACCAGTTTGGTTTCGATCGTGGCGGATTTCGCCAGCTCGTGTTGCTGCCGGTACCGCGAAGACACATCCTGCTGGGAAAAAACCTTTCGTTCCTGCCGATCGCTGTTGGATTTGGATTAACTTTCCTCGTGCTCGTCAAAATCATCTTGGGTATCTCGTTCACCATCGTTCTTGCAGCCGGCTTGCAGTTGCTGGCGACTTTCATGCTGCTCAGCATAGCGGGCAACCTTATATCTATACTCGTTCCTTACCGCATCACTCCGGGATCAATGAAGCGGACCAAAACCTCTGCCATGACGAGCTTCCTGATTTTCATATCGCGATTGTCGTTTCCAGTGGCCATGGTTCCAATGTTCATTCCGCCGGCAACAGGGCTGCTCATGTCCCGCCTGGGCTGGCTGCCGGCCGGACCTGTAATCCTCTTGTCCTCGATGGTACTGTTGGGGCTACTTGTCTTTTTTTACAGGCTCAGTCTGCCCGGCCTCGGCAACATGTTGCTGAAACGCGAAAAACAAATCCTTAAAGTGGTTACCGAAAAAGTGGAGTAACTCTAACGCAACACAGAGTTCAGAGACATATTCACTTCTTTGCTAAATTATCAGCATTGCGTCCCCATAGGAATAAAAACGATATTGCTGTAAGATGGCGTGATTGTAAGCGGCGAGGATATTTTCGAGACCAGCAAAGGCTCCCACCAGCGCAAGAAGTGTGGATTTTGGCAGATGGAAGTTCGTTATCATAGCGTCTGTAATTTTGAATTTATAGCCGGGCTTTATGAATAACTCTGTTGAGCCGGTGGCGGCTTCGATTTGTGCCCCGCCGGCTAATGTCTCGATGGTTCGGGTCGAGGTTGTACCGACAGTGATTATTCGCCCCCCTTTGCTTTTTGCCGTATTTATTATCCGGGCATTCTCCTGGTCTATGCTGAACTGCTCCTGATGAATCTCGTGGTCGTCGAGGTTTTCGGCGGTTACCGGTTTGAAAGTTCCGGCTCCGACGTGCAGCGTTATATACGCAAAGCTGATACCGGCCTGTTTTAGCTGTTCTATCAGGGGCTTTGTAAAGTGCAGTCCTGCCGTGGGGGCGGCAACGGCGCCGTTTTTGCGGGCATAGACCGTCTGGTATCGCAGCTCATCTATTTTGGCAAGCGCCGGGTCGTCAGCCCGTTTAATATACGGGGGAAGCGGCGGAAAACCGATTGTATTAAGAACGGTCTCTGTGTCTGCTTCTGTCTTTAGCTTTAGCAGGCATCTGCCGCTCGCTTGTTTTTCAAGCAGCTCGGCCTCGCAGAAATCTCCCTTTTGCCTGTCTTTTAAGATAAAAATGACACCGGGGCTAAGCCTGCGTGTGCCTTTTAGCATTACAATCCAGTTGTTATCAGAGTTTTGTCCGAGGAACAAGCCTTCTAATTTGCCCCCGGTGGTTTTACGGGCGAAAAAGCGGGCGGACAGGACTTTCGTATCGTTAAGCACAAGGCAATCACCGGGCGATAGGAAATCTCCGATGCTGCTGAATCGGCTGTCGATGGTGTCACCGCTGCAGCGGTTAAGAACCAGCAGTCGCGAGCTGCTTCTAACGGGGCAGGGATGTTGTGCGATCAGCTCGGGCGGCAAGTAGTAATTCAGCTTTTCAGTTTTCATAACCAAACGTTATCAGACCGTTATCAAAATGACAAAAAAAAATTTCTAAAATAATACGCTAAAACATAGGTTTGAGCAGCGGTGCAAAAATTCCTGCAAAAGCAGTTCGATATTAGGGACGATACTAATACTAATAATACGAATCCAACTTATTGACAATAATAGTTTTTCAGGGATCAGGGCTTATGTCGTCAGCACAGTATGTAGAAAGGCAGGTAACATCAGTCGCTGCTTTAGGCAGGGATGAGCTTAAGAGACGTATCAGGAATTTTCGGGGCCGGTTCAAGCTGGATTTCACGGAAGATTACCTCAACAAGATAAGCGTTGATAGACTAAGACATATCCTTCTGGCTGCGTTAATAAACGCAAAGACTCACAATTAAAAAGCTATCCACATCTTCGAACCATTCGCAGGGCATCATAGCAAGCCATTTGCAGGCACAAACTTATTTTTCTGCGCATAAAAAAGGCGGACATTACATCCGCCTGAAGTTTCAGTGATTTATATTGCCTTCATAGTGGCAAACAAGCACGACGTCTCCGGCTAATAACCTAATCTTCCCCAGATGGCCTTCTGCATCAGTTGCAAATCCTCGATATCTTCGGGACTTTCAGGCGTCATCTGGTGCAAAGTGTTTGCATCATAGTAGGGAATAGCGGCAAGCTTGCCGGTCTCTATCGTTTTCTTGCCTTTGTACTTCCAATAAGCAGAGTGCCCGTCTGCAAAAGCGACGTTAGTACCGTCACCGTGCCGGACAAAGGGCGGGTCCCACCAGCGCTGATTAACATAATGAGTAGCATAGCTGTCCGGAGTAATCCGTCCTTCGTCAAGAAATACTAATCTTTGAGCCGGGCCCGGGCTGACAATATCCGTCCTCTTCTTAATCCACAATACCGTCCTGCCTACTCTTGCACCTGTACTCTCATTATTAATGGATGTCCCGGTCCTTGGAATACCGTTCATAGAATCGCCTATGGTGTAGGTCCGCATCTCTCCGCTCATACCGGTCGGGCATCGGTAAAGCGTTTCTTTCTTGGTATATGGATATAAGGCGCCGTTTCTAATAGCATTTAGTTGGGTTTCCCTGGGCAAATGCTCCCCGAGCCAAAAATTTCCGCAATCGCCTCCAACCCACCACTTCTCACCTTTATGTCTGCCACCTGTAGGTGTAGAGGCCAGGCCATTTCCACCGCCGGCTGCTTCGCCGTTGACAATCCTGTCGTCGTTCTCGTCTGCATACATAGTCCAGGCAAGCGCCAACTGCTTGAGATTGCTAAGACAAACTGCCCGTCTGCCCTGCTCTCTGGCCCTGTTCAACGCCGGCATCAATATCGCCATCAATAC
>JACNGQ010000124.1 GCA_014384025.1 Planctomycetota bacterium
CCGGCAACTACAACTTTGTACCGATGTCTGAAAATACTCCGGGCTTTGCTAATGCCTATCCGAAGGTCGGCCCGATAGTTATTAACGAGATTATGTATAATCCATCCTGGCCGGTTGGCGGTTCATATACGAATGACCAGTACGAATATATTGAGCTTCACAACATCAGCAATGAACCTGTCTCTTTATATCATTTTGAGACTGCTCGGCCGTGGAAGTTCACCGACGGTATTGACTTTACTTTCCCGGCTGATGTGCCTGTTACGATACCTGCCGGTGGATATTTGCTGATGGTTAAGAATCCGGAGGCATTTTCCTGGCGGTATCCGGCTGTCCCTGTTGAGAAGATTCTTGGTCCTTACAATGGCAGTTTGAACAATGCCGGCGAGAGACTGGAGCTTTCGATGCCCGGTGACGTGGACGAGTCCGGCACACTTGGTTACATTCGTGTTGACAGAGTCACTTACAGCGATGGTGTTCATCCTGAGAATTCCCCCGATGGAGTTGACCACTGGCCGACAGCCCCAAATGGTGGCGGTGAGTCACTTACTCGCAAGGTCTCATCCGATTACGGTAATGACTCTGACAACTGGATTGCCTCTGCACCATCGCCCGGATTATAATCAGGCTTTATAGTCTGGATTTGGTGTGGGCATTTGTGCATCCACTTCTTTTCGCCAGTCTGTGAGCATTTTGTGCAGTTCGGCTGCTTTTCCGGGCATCTTATCAGCGAGATTATTCTTCTCACCAATATCTTTTTTAATGTTGTATAGTTCCAGGTGATTATCTTCGTAAAATTCAATCAGCTTATAATCTCCGGCCCTCACAGCGCCGCCCGGACTGCCGCCCTGATTACCGTAATGAGGGTAGTGCCAGAATAGGGCTTTGCGGGGCAGGGATTTTTTGCCTTTGAGCAGAGGTACCATGCTTACGCCGTCGATATGCTGTTTTGGTTTGGATGGAAGAGATGCCATCTCAAGCATCGTTGGGTAGAAATCGGTACTGATTACAGTTTCACTGCATACGCTGCCGGGCCTGGTTACGCCGGGCCACTTTATCATCATCGGCTCGCGGATTCCGCCTTCGTACAGCCAACCCTTGCCTGCCCGCAGCGGCAGGTTAGATGTTGGATGGCCTTCAGATGTGCTTAATCCGCCGTTGTCTGACATAAACATGACTACAGTTTCATCCGCCAGATTCTGCTGATCCAGGGCGTTGAGGACTTTGCCTACGGCCTGATCCATTGCTTCTATCATACCGGCGTAAACGGCGTGGTTTTGGACTAACCGAACCTTTCGACTTCCCTCCTGTCCCCAGGCTGAATCCGGTGCGGTTGTTGCTTTCTGTTTGTATTTATTCTCGAGGTCCGGCCGGGCCATTAGTGGTGTATGAACCGAATAGAACGAAAGATATGCGAGAAATGGTTTGTTCCGATGGTCTTTGATAAATGCGGCGGTTTCCGATGCCAGTCTGTCCGGCAGATGCTCGCCATCCGGGCCGTCCGTTAGGCGTGGATTACCATAGGGTGAGAAATACCTTTTGCCGCCGTAAGGTCCACCTCTATCGATGCCGCCTTTATTGATGTCAAAGCCCTGATTTTCCGGCCAGAAGCCTTCCTGTCCGAGGTGCCATTTTCCTGCGAAGAAGGTTGCGTAGCCGGCTTCTTTCAATGTCTCGGCGATTGTAACTTCTTCCAGCGGCATCTGGTCGAGGTAATCAGCGGGATTCAATTTTCCCCGGCGTCCGCCTTTGAGATAATCTGTCAGGTTCAACCTCGCAGGGTATTTACCGGACATTATACTTGCCCGTGTCGGTGAGCAGACCGGACAGGCGGCGTATGCGTTAGTAAATCGCATGCTGCCACTTGCGAGTTTGTCAATGTTGGGCGTTTCGTAAAAGCTGCTTCCGTAACAGACAAGGTCCTTCCAGCCTAAATCGTCAACGAGGAAAAAAACGAAATTAGGCTTTTTCTTAGGTTGTGGAGTTGTTACGTTACAAGCCGGAACGAGCATCGAAGCTGCTCCCAGTCCCATCATTTTCATAAAGTTGCGTCTGTTAAGAAACGTGTCTTTCATAGTGTTTCCTTCACAAATGATTTTACAGGATTTTGTCTGGTGTAATTTTGTAGGTTTTTAGGCAGTTTGTCAAAGCGCTTCTGGAGAGAAATCGCTGAATCAATTCGGCCATGCCAGAGGAAATGTCTCTGCACGCGGGTGGGCGTCAACATGGCCGTCGAGGAATGCGCAGTTACCCTTGCCTCCCAATGGGTCTTGTGAGGGGGCATAATGAAAGCCGCCAATGACGTCCCAGAATGCTCCGACGCCTTCCGGGCCGGGTTGAATGAGCCTGTAGCTTCCGGTTTGGTTTAGCCAGCTTTGTATCATGGAGTCATCGCCTGGAATCATGTAGGTATCGTTCAGGCCGGAGACGTTGTACCGTGTATCGACCAAAGCACTTTCCTCGGTAAAGCAAAAAGTTTCCGCAAGGTGCTTAACTTCAGAGAGCTTTTTTACGGCCGAATTCTTGACGCCGGTGTTTGTACTGCCCAGATATGCGTTCATGGTATAATTATACCAGGGTTTGTAGTTTCTGAGGTTGCCGGCATCGGCCTGGTAAAAGTGGTCCTGGGAAGCTCTTACAGCTATGCGTTTAAAAGTCGGGCAGATGAAGGCTTTAACATTTTGTAAATAGGGAAAGAATGTACTGGCATATTCCGGATGGTCTTTGAGGTACAGGTCGCCATTGCACCAGCGAAGGTGGATGGGGCTGCTGAGTCCCGCCTCCACGGGATAGGCTGCTGTCTGTGAAAAGTAACAACTTTCGGGCCGACAAAATCTGTCGTCATTGTCATCGGCGTACATCTGCGTCGCAAGTGTGTAATTCTTCAGGTTCGATTTACAAACTATCCGCTGCCCCTGTTCTCTGGCCTTATTAAGGGCGGGCATGAGGATTGCCATAAGCACGGCAATAATGGCGATTACGACCAACAGCTCAATTAGTGTGAATCCTTTTTTTTGCATCGTAATGACTCCTCACTAAAATTCTATTTGCGGCCGGATGCTCATCGATATTATCAAGTTTGCACTATTATTCTACTTTTTGAGTTATGCTTTTGCAAGTAATAAGAGGAAGAATATCAATTTTTGCCGGTGCCGATGCAATAAAGGTGTTTATCTGCTCTTATGAAAAACTGACCATTGCTGATAGCCGGTGAGGCGTAGGTATTTTCTCCCAACTCATTGCGAGCAACGATATCAAGCTCCTGCCCTGGTTTGACGACCGTCATAGCACCTTCGTCGGACAGGAAGTACACCAAACCGTCAGCCGATACCAGAGAAGCACTATTGTGTCGCCCCAATTTTTCCCGCCAGAGACTTTTTCCGGTCTTTGCCTCGAAGCATGTTGCAATTCCGGGATCGGAGACGATTAGAAAGTACGGACCAAAGGCAATCGGACTTGGCACGTATGAACAGTCCTTGTCCTTCTGCCAAAGGACATGCGTATCGGTTACGTTGCCATGTCCGTCCGGGCGAATCGCCTGTATAAAGTGTTTGGGAAAACCGCATGTCATAAACAGCAACTCCCCGTTATAGACTATCGATGCAACGAACTGTTCGGTCGGCCCGTCAATGATCCAGTGCTGCTTGCCTGTGTCGGGGTCGTAACTGGCCACGCACATGGTTCCTGACAGAATCATCTGGTTACGTTGGCCAATTCGCCGGATAATCGGGGTGCAGTAGCTTCGTGTTTTGTTGGGGCGGGGAGTCTTCCAAATGGTTTTTCCAGTTGTGCGATCCAGGGCGACGATATATGAGGACCCGTCGTGGTCTCCATTGACGATGAGCTTGTCTTTATAGATGACCGGGCTGGAACAATATCCGTGCATACTTGCAAACGCACCGGGGCGGACCTCCCAGAGGTTGTTACCTTCAAAGTCATATGCTGCTATGAACATCTTGTCGTTATCGAGAAAACTTACATATACCCTCTCGCCATCTGTCGCGGGCGTTGACGATGCATAGCTGTTGAGGCGATTAATCCGCTCCAGGGGAGCTTCAAGGACTACACGCTGCCAGAGTATTTTGCCGTCTTTGCGGTCCAGGCATAGTAGTATGCGCTGCTTTTGTTCTTCAGAGGCGGTTACAACAAAGATATGGTTTTCCCAGACAATCGGTGAAGCATGTCCCTTGCCGGGGACAGGAGTTTTCCAGAGGACGTTCTGTGTTGGGCTCCATTTGACGGGTACATTTTTTTCATTGCTTGTTCCATCTCCCCGCGGCCCTCGCCAGCCGGGCCAGTTTTCAGCTAAAGCCACATCCGATAGAAGGAACATAAGCGGCATAGCCAGGCAAACGAAAGTAATGATTTTTCGGTTGAAAATTTTACCTACTCCTTAAAGTCCGAGTTGTATTTAATCGGGACCGACGGTTTTACAGATTCAGGCACCGAGAAGGACTTCTTTGCCTTTGCCCTGTTGGATCAGGGGAACGTAACTTTCCAGAGATTGGAGGACGGCCGGATCGGTCAGGTCGATAGTTGTCTTCTTTTCGTGTGCCATGTATCCTGCCATAACGAGCAAAGTAATCAGCCTGCCGTATTCGAAATCGAGCATACCATTTTTCCCCTGTTCAAAAGCTGATAATGCATCCCGCCATTCCGCTATATAACCATATAAATCCGGCTCATTGTGATGAAGCAGCAAAGCTCCACGGCTGGCCTGAGATTTTTCGAGGGCAAGCTCACTGTCCGCTACGGCAGTGGCTGCGGCGTCGCTGATAAACAGACCTGCAGGTGACTGCAGTGAGTTGACGGTGTAGGAATAACCCGGACCGAAGGCCTCCATAAGTAGTCTCAGGCCGGGTGCATCATACATCCAGGAGTTTGTGGCTTGTGATATGCCGCAGACTCCGGTCTCGGGGTCTTTGAACTCTATGGTAACGTTTGAATAGTCCTCGGCGGGCGTGGCTGTGTAATCTACGCCTCTTTGCTTCAGTTGGTTAATCCACGGTTCTTTACCCCACTTTAGCAGAGCCATATTAGCGGTAGCTGAAACAGGGGTGAGATAGCCGGGGTTTTTGCCGCCCGGCGTCAGCATATACATACCGACGGCTATGCTGTGGCAGCCCATATCGCAGCAGACACCGCCTCCCTGAGTTGTTGGGTCCCAGAACCATGGTTCGTGTGGTCCGCCGTGCTCTTCTGCGCTTCGGGCCAGATGCACGGCACCCATATTTTGTTCCACTGCTGCAAGCTGCCGCCGAGCCTCAACTACAGAGGGCATGTGAAGCTGGTTTTCAAAGTAAGCTGTTGGCACGCCAAGCGCCTTGGCCATTCTTGCCATTACGTCAGCTTCCTGGAGGTTTCTGGCCAGAGGTTTTTCGCAAATGATTCCCTTGATTTCTGTGCCACCTTCTACCGCCTTGGCTATGTTTCGCATGATTTCGAGATGGACAAAGTTCGGGGCAAAGATACAGACCACGTCCACAGCGTCACAAAGTTGCGCAACATCCTTGAAAACACGAGTGTCGCCCAAGCCATCTTCCTGAGCGCGTTTTGCGAGGTCTTCAGCACCCTTTGGTGCGCAAACTCCGGCTAATTCGGCACCACGGACCGAGCACAAAGATCTTTCGTGGAAACCGGCCACAAAACCAGCTCCAATCATTCCTATTTTTAACATTTTTGAGTTCCTTTCATAACAAGAAGGCTCTGCTGTTTTCGGGGCTTAAGGGAACCTCTAAAAATTCATTTTTACTGCAAACGGCTGCAATCTTCTCCGGCGGCGTTGTCGGGCCAAAATGCGTCCTCGACATAGCTTTGGCTATGCCTGCGGCGATTTTGACCTTCCGCCTTGCCGGAGAAAATTTCGCACGTTCTCGTGACAAAAGCAATTTTTAGAGGCCCCCTTAAATTTTGTATCTCCACTAAAGTCCTAAAATGATTCGGACAAAAGTAGCAGATACTTCTGATAAGTGGAAAAGCCACTTTTATATACTAAATTTTTACCCTACTTTTGACGTCAGCACAACCTAAAAACCTGTCAAAATAACAGTAAGAGGTTATTTTCTGAAAGAGAAATTAAGCTGATATGGCCGGCGAGCAGGGGGTGAATGATAGCTCCAAATAAGGCTCAAGATGGGGATTTGTAAGGTTGGTATTATGGCTGATATGGGACTTTAGAGAAATCATGACAGGTAATATGGGAAATTCGTGAGTAGGGTTTCATCGAAAGATGACACTTCATAATGAATATTTAAGAAATAAGACGAATAGCGTGATGAGGGGGAGGCAATAACCGGCCAAAGGTAATAATTGGTTGAAAATAAGCAACAATTTGTGGTAATTCAGCTAAATTCGCAGAAACTGACAAAAAATACACTTTTTGGACACATTTTTTGTGGGCGCCTATGTAAATGGTCGAAATATATGAGCCGGATACTTTAGTTGGAAATATTAGAGAATCAGCATACTAAGCCGGTGGTATTACAAGGAAGAAATTGAAGAGTTTTGGGATGTCATTAAGCGAGAATTATATGAGGTGTATTGTCACCTGGAAAAATGAAAAGGAGATAAGGAATGCCAGCTACAAAAGTCGCCAATAAACCAGTTACAAAGAAACATATTGCAAAGAAGCCCACCGCCGGTAAAAGCAAACGTATGAGTGTGCCCGAAATAAAAATGAAGGCTCAATACCTCGGGATAGATCCTGGTAAAATGAAGAAGCCCGAACTTATACATGCTATACAGGTGGCTGAAGGGTACTCACCGTGTTTTGGAACGTCAGGAGGTCATTGTGACTATACTGGCTGCTGTTTTATCCAGGATTGCCTTAAAAGTTAAGACTTTAAGTTCTGTTTGTTCGATATTCAGCGTTTCACACTGTCCCGGCAAAGGTGATTAGTGTGAAATGCTGTTTTCAAACTCTGCGCAAATTGTAAAAGCGAAGGGTTTAAGTTCGGTTTTTTTCGGACTAATTTTGTTGACATACGGCGGTCCATTCAGTACCGTCGTCTTTGTGTTAAAAGGAGTATCTTTACTGTCCCTCGGATGGTACTCCCGGAAAAAAACGAGGGAGTTTATATTTCAGGTTCAAAAAAAGAGCCTAAGGAGAACATTGTGGATAAAGGTAAGGTAAAGTGGTTCAATGAGCGGAAGGGTTTTGGTTTTATCGTTCCCGACGACGGTGGTAAGGATTTGTTTGTTCACCACTCCAACATCGCGGCAGAGGGATTCCGGTCTTTATCAGACGGCCAGGAAGTAGAGTTCGAGGTTGCCGAGGGTCAAAAAGGTCCCGAAGCAACGAATGTACGTCCCTGCTGAGTTGAATCCGGAAGTAAAAGATACGGCCCCACAGGATGATGGGGCCTTTTTTATCGGTTATTTTAGATAACGATTCCTTCGATTTCATTTCTTTGTCCTTCATTAAGAATGACAACTTTCAGACGTTTTCAACAGCGTGTTTTGCTGGTTGTTAAAGCGAAATAATTCAAAATATTTTAGTTTCCGCGCAAGTGATTCTTTGATATTGTACTATCTGAGAATCGGATGTTTAATGTCAGGGAATTAGAATGTGAGGTCAGATATGGATTGCCCGGCATGTGGCAAAAAGATGGAGGCGGAAAGTTTTGGTAATGTTCTGGTTGATGTGTGCAAGAGTGGATGCAAAGGGATATGGTTTGACTGGGGCGAGCTGAAAGAGCTGGATACAAGTCACAAGGGTGCCGGAAAAGCTCTCGATGAAGCATTGAAAAGTCCACGGGTCAATGATGCCGGGCACGGGCCGTTAAAGTGCCCGAAGTGCGGAATAGTAATGCATGCACACAAGTACAGGAGTGCCAAAGAAGTTAATGTGGATGAATGCTACGGGTGTGGAGGATTTTTCCTTGATAGCGGAGAGCTGCGAGAGATAAGAGAACATCATATGAGTGGCGAAGAAAGAGATGCGTATATCCAGAAGCTTGTGGCTGATACTCCTATGGCTGGAGAGTCTGAGAAGGCCGGACTTAGAGCGGAAGCGTGCCGGATGTTCGGTGGTCTTCTTGGCAGAAGATGGCCTTTCATTTGGCCTTGAGGTGACTTTTTGTTTTATGGATTTATTGGCAGAGAGGCAAAGATGCGAAATTTAAGAGTATGGGTCTTAATTGTTATGTTTGGATTGGCTGTTTGTGGATGCAGGAAAGAGGATGTGGATGCAGAAACGACGAAGACGACAGAAGAACAAATGAAAAAGGAGGCCGTTATGGGTATAACAATACAATGGCTGGGTCATGCGAGCTTCAGGATTTGCTATGAAGATAAGGTCATATATGTTGACCCGTGGAAATTGAAGGAGTCGGTAAGCGATGCGACGCTGGTGCTTGTCAGTCACAGCCACTATGACCATTACTCGCCGGAAGATATTGCCATGGTTAGCGGGCCGGATACGAAACTAATAGCTTCGGCTGATGTCATCGCAAAAGCGAAAGCAGGAGAGGCAATTCTGCCCGGGCTTACGGTCGCATTGGAAGGTATTTGGTTAAAAGGTGTGGCTGCGTACAATCCTGATAAACAATTTCATCCTAAAGCGAGCAACTGGGTCGGCTTTGTTATCGAGATTGGGTCCAAGCGGATTTATTACGCAGGCGATACCGACCTGACAGAGGAGATGAAGGCCCTTAAAGATATCGATGTGGCGCTGCTGCCTGTGGGCGGCACATACACAATGAACTCGGAGGAGGCGGCTGAGGCAACTATGCATATAAAGCCGAAGCTGGCTATACCCTATCACTGGGGTGACATTATTGGCGGGCGAAATGATGCCGAGCAGTTCGCCGAGTCAGCAGCGTGTGAGGTGAAGATTTTAGATGCCGGAGAGAGTGCCGATTTTTAGTTTTTTGTGACAAGTTTTCGGTTACGTTTCATAGATGGCAGAGCTTTTATATTCTGGAAAATCAGATTAGCTTTGTTGGAAAAACGGTTGGGGCTAAATGGAGAAAAGTTATGGTAACTAAAAGAACATCGCCGTGGTTTTTGTGGCCTTTTGTGGCGGTATGGAATTTATTAGCCCTTATACTGAATATAACCGGTCGTGTATTGGCAGGGATATTGGGAGTGGGATTGATGATTCTGGGAATTGCTTTTACTATGACGGTTGCCGGTGCGCCTGTTGGTATTCCTTTTGCAATTCTTGGTTTACTGCTGATTATACGAAGTATATTTTAAGAGTCGGCCTGGAAATGCTTTAGTGAGTTTCTGGTTGTTTATTTATTATGAGGGCAGATCGAGCGTTTTTCGGCAGCGTGGGCAATCTACCTTTTTGGATTTGAAATTCGGTGGGATTTTCAGTTTTAAGCCGCATGCGCAGGTCAAGAATATAAATTGATTTACCCTTCGCATAATATCGCCGACCTGTCGCATCTGGTTTTCTGTTCGCTGCTCTTTTTTGGCTCTAACATCAGCTTCTCGCAAGGCAATATCTTCCTTGGTCAGGGCGGCAACGGGGACGACTGTTTTTTTGTGGGTTATGTTTGTAAATGCATCCGAGTAGTCTTTGAAAGAAGCACCCTGTGACATATTTCTCAGAATCTTAACCCTTTCGGAAATCGGCGGATGTGTGCTTGTCAGGTCGGATAATTTCCTCTGCTTTTTCTTTTTGAAAGGATTGGCGATGTACATCGGTGCTGTAACTTTGTTGACAGAAGCTAATTGGGGCGAGGGGTCATTGGCAATTTTCTCCAGCGCGCTGGCGAGGCCTTCGGGATAGCGGGTTAACCTGGCGCCGCCGGCATCGGCGAGATATTCACGTCTTCTCGATAGTGCAAAGTATAACAAGTATGCCATTATCGGCGCTAAGATTGCGGCGACTATCGCCACTATCATCATAACAAGCTGTGCCTGCCCCCCACCTTTGCCGCCTGATGAATATCTTCGTCGCGAGCCCATAGAGCTGTAAAACATGCCTCGCAGAAAGACCTGTGATAGTAAAACAATTGAGCCGAGCATTATGCCGGCGAGTGTTATAAAAAGGATATCGCGATGGACGATATGGCTAATCTCATGCGCGATAACGCCCTGAAGCTCGTCTCTATTGAGCCGGCCTAAAAGACCTGCTGTTACGGCGACCGATGCGGATTTCGGGCTTCGGCCGGTCGCAAAGGCGTTGGGGGCGGGGTCGTTTATGATATAAATTTTAGGCATTGCAGGCAGGCCGGCGGCGATTTTCATTTCTTCGACTATATTGAATAGCTGAGGGTGAACATCGTGTGTGACCGGTTTGGCTTTGCTTGCTGCCAGAAGGATTTGGTCGCCGCTCGAAAAACTTATTAAAGTGAGCACGAGCCAGATTGCGGTAGCAATTATCAGGCCGAAAAAACCACCTTCGGCGCCGAAGAAAGCCATACCAATGACAAAGCCCAGGAGCATCAGGACAACGGCCATTAACACCATCAAAACGATGGAGCTTCTCTTGTTGGCTCTAATAAGTTCCCACATAGTTTTCGATTTATAGTCCTAATGACACTTACAAACAAGTTTGAGGGCGCAATACTTCTTACCGACGCCCTAAACAATCTTTGGGGTGCCGCTGAAAAATTCTATTTACTAATACAAATCTTAATAATTATTAAAAGCTTACCTTCGGGACTTCGCGCTCGGCGGCAATTTCAATCTCGAAGAAATCACGTTTGACAAACTTGAACATACCAGCGACGATGTTCGACGGGAACATCTGAATCTTGTTGTTGTAGAACAAGACCTGGTCGTTGTAGCTTTGCCTGGCAAAAGAGATTTTGTTCTCGGTGCTGGTCAGCTCTTCCTGAAGTGACAGGAAATTCTGATTTGCCTTTAAGTCGGGATAATTCTCAACGACCAGCATGAATTTGCTGAGGGCTTCGCCGAGAGCACCTTCGGCTTTTGAGGCGTCGCTGACTGTGTTGGCTCCCATAGCCTTGCTTCTTGCATTTGTAATGGCCTCAAAAGTGTCGCGCTCGTGCTTCATATAGCCTTTTGCGGTTTCGACAAGATTGGGAATCAAATCGTGCCGGCGTTTTAGCTGGACGTCAATCTGAGACCAGGCATTTTCGACCTGATTTCGCAGGCGAATTAAAGCGTTGTAGATGCCAATGGCAAAAATAATGAACAAGGCCGGACCACCAAGCAAGACCAGGATAAGAATAACGAGCATGGCTGACATAGGTTTTCTCCTTTTATTGAAGGTACTTCGCCTGTTTTATGATTTCAATTTCTTCATTATTAACGCTATGACAATAACAACAGCAGCGACACCGATTAATACATAGCTCATAGTTCCCATAATTTTCTCCTTTCACTAAATGTGTTTTGTTGTTTTTTTTACCTCGGTATTATACTCAATTTCTTTTTTGAGTTTCCAGTATTTTCCAGTCCGCCTGTGAGCCAGTCAAGAGTAAAGCTGGTAAAGATAATTTTCTCATACGGACTTTTTCTGCCGGCCTCGTATAAGCATGCGATGTTACCATCCGGAAGTATCGTCAGGCAGGAATATGCTGAGGGGCCGGCATAAATCAGCTTCGAGACCGGCCATGACCTGCCCTCATCATAGCTCAGGCGGACTGTCATGTCTCGTCTGTCACCTCTTTGGGCGTGAGCCGGATTGGAAAACAGCAGGCGGTTCCTGTCATGCTTCGAACTAAGGGTATATCGCAGGAAACTTGCCTGACAGATTGGTTCGACCAGAACAGGGTCATGAGTAACTTTCGAGAAGGTGATACCGCCGTCGGCACTGGCAGCGATGGCCCGCGTGGTTTTAGAACGGTCGTAGTTTCGCATGTTAATCATCAAGGTGCCGTTGTCCAGCTCGACTATCTGGCATTCATTGACTTTTGGACTGATAACACCCCCGATATACCATGATTTGCCGTGGTCGTCGCTGATAATTACGTGTGAATTGTATCCATCCGGGTCATCCGCGGAGACGATGCTATGGTCGCAGGGTATGACCATTCGTCCTTTCCATGGGCCTTTTTGCAACTGGATACCCACGCCCGGGCCGGTGGCGTACCATCGCCATTCGGGCCGTTTGGCAGTTGCGGTTATCTCGATGGGCTTCGACCATGTCAGGCCGTCGTTATTACTTCGGCTCACCCAGACACGGCGTGTGTCCCTGCCTGTGTTTTTTTTAATTGCGCTCTCGTGGTCATCGCCTCGGTTCCAGGTCATCAGAAGCCAGATAGTGCCGGTCTGCTGATCCACGACGGGACAGGGATTGCCGCAGGTATTTTCTCTATCATCCCAGACGACCTGCCGGCTGCTCCAGGTCTTTCCATTATCGGCGGAGCGTTTGACAAGCAAGTCGATGTTACCGGTATCTGACCTGGTCGCTTTACGTCCTTCGCAAAATGCCAGCAGGGTTCCTTTTTTAGTTGTCAGAAGGGCGGGGATGCGATAGGTGTGATATACGTCCTGGCCGCTGACGAAGACGTCTGTATTGTGCAGTTGCTCAGGTGACGTTAATTCTTCGGATACCGCCGGGACGCTTGAGACAATGCAAGCGAGCAATAAGATGCAAACCAGTTGTGATGCGGGTCCTTTCACAGTTTTTTCCTCAGATTTAATCCGTCTGACCATGTCCAAACATATCGGTTAAGAGTTTTTGAATTTTATTGTCTTTGTCTAAATGTGCTCTTTCGAAGATATCCTGCAACTCGCCTTTATCGAGCCAAAGGCCATCGGCTTTGCGGCATTTGTCGATGAGCAGGGTGGGCTTTGAAGAGCCGACGATAACCTTTTGCATTTTTTTGCTGCAAATGGGACATTTCCTTGTTTTTTCGACGGTACTGGAATCGATTTTGAATGAGTTGAGTAACTGTGCCGCCTTTTCCGGCTCACCGAGCAGGAGTTCAAGCTCACCGGCGTCGAGCCAGATGCCGCCGCAGTCGGTGCAGTAGTCGATTTCGACCTCCTGAAGTTCGAGGGTAATCATCGCATTTTTGCAAACCGGACAATCCATAGTTAAATACCCATGAACAAATTTATCTTGCCAGCTTCGTGAAATCAGTAGTGAAAATCTATGACATCAATTGAGCAATTCTACTATTAAGACGCAAAACATTATAGAAAAATTCAAAATTTATAATTTATTTATTTTACATATTTCGTTTTTTTCCAGTGTCCCTGATGTTGGCAAAATGACCGAGTGTGATTTTATATCGTCGATGTCGTGACGTCAAGAAGTGAATATTATTGAAACCGCCTCTAATTTGAAATTTGCGATATTGTTTCTTCGGATGGACTTCAGACCACTGGAAACACTTTGCATTGTGGATTGGCAATTTCTCGAGATAATTAAAAAAACAAACCTTGAAGCAATACTCGGATAAACTATAATTTGCACAGTGGGGTGATAGATTACACTAATTCTCGAAAAAGGGAAGAACAGCGCATGACGGATAGTAAAGGTCCTGTCATTATCAGGAACTTCATGAAAAAGTTGTCGAGAGGAGCGATTGAATCCATTCCGCTTGGGGGGGCACTCCTGGAGCAGGTGATTCGCAGAACTCTTACCGGTGAAGCGTCCAAAGAAGAGACAGCGAAATTGCATACGGCTTTGTTAGGAGTTTGGGATAAACTTAAAGGGCAAGATGTCAGGTTCGTTGATATTATAGGCGAACTGGAAAAGGAGGTTACTCTTAGGAAAGAAGTAAGAGTTGAGATGGGCAAAATCGTGGCACTCCTGGAAGACCCTGAAAATGCGGTAATTTCTGAAAGATTGGCAAGTGCTGTTGAGCATATGGATGTTTCGGGTATGTTTGTACACAATCTTCCCTATCCATCGATAGGTAAGTTGTTCAAAGGGCGGGAGAATGTGGTGGAGAAACTGCGTTATGAGCTTGAGGCTGGAAGAGCGTTGACAATAACTCAGGCCGAAGAGGTCTATAAAGCTGGTGGCGTGGGGAAGACGCGGCTGGCAGTGGAATACGGCTGGCGGGCACTCGAAGCGGGGAGATACTGGGGAGTATTTTTCGTACTCGCGGATGCTCAGGGTAGTCTAAATAAACATTTAGCCGGCCTTGCAGATGAGCATTTGTTGAATCTGCCGGAACACAACATCCCGGAGCAGCCTGTCATTATAGAAGCGGTGTTACGGGAGCTTGAGAAGCACACGGATTGGCTTTTGATACTCGATAATGTGGACTCGAAAGATATGGCCAAACGATTGTCTGAGGAGGTGCTTTCACGGCTGGCAGGCGGACATGTGCTTATAACTTCCTGCTGGCCGGACTGGTCGGATGAGATTGCAAATTTGCAGATAAATGGCTTGAATGAGGTAGATGCAGCCGCATATCTGCTGGAGAGAACTGAAAGTGAGCGGAAGATGCTGGGTGATGATGCAGGATTTTCCGGCGAGGTCGCTCATAAACTTGGCGGATATCCTGTGGCATTAGAGCAAGCTGCCTGTTACATTAATCGCTGTCGTATAGGATTCGGTGATTTCTTAGAGGATTTTAACAAATCCGGAAAGAAAGGTCTTTCGTTGCGCAGAGGAGATTTGATTAATAATCCTCCAGCGGTCCTGGCGACCTTTGAAACGATTGAAAAGCTGCTCGGTCCGGGTGAGTATAGTATTCTGCGGTTAGCCTGCTTTTTCTCCCCTGAGCCGATACCTGTGGCACTTTTTGAAGCGCAAGCGGAGAGAATTAGCAAGGCGGCCTGGTTGCTGCCCCGGGAGATGCGGGCCGAATTTAAATCCGGCGGTCGTAAGGGCAAATTAAATGTCCGTGATTTGCTGTCTGAATTGGCTAAGTGGTCTCTGATAACTCTTACGGATGATGACTTTAATATCCACAAAGTGGTTCAGGAATGTATTATAAGCGGCATTAAGAAGGACAAGCGTAACGCCTGGATTGAGATAGCGCTGCATTTGATGAATGGCTATATTTGCAATGCACCCCGGCCTGATGATGTTCGAAGCTGGTTTGTCTGGAATAGAGTTGAATCTCACGTAAGAGTTCTGGTGAGTCTTGCCGATGATTTTGACATATCCGAACCAACAACTCTATTAATGAATGAATTGGGTCTGTACCTTAAGAGCCGGGGACGGTTTTCAGAGGCCGAACTATTATATCTGTGGGCACTGGAGGTTGATGAGAAGACGTTCGGATCGGAGCATCCCAATGTTGCTGTTCGCCTGAATAACCTGGCCCAACTGCTCGAAAGAACGAACCGTTTCGAGCAGGCTGAGTTTTTAATGCAGCGGGCATTGGAGATTGATGAGAAGTGGTTTGGGCCGGAGCATCCCAAAGTTGCCGTTCGCCTGAACAACCTTGCAGAGCTGTTGAGGGCTACGAACCAGTTAGGGCAGGCCGAGCCTTTATTGCGAATGGTCATAGAGATTCTGGACAGAAACGGGGGTGAGCGGCTTGAGAATTACTCAGCTGCGCTGAATAATCTGGCACAGTTATTAAAGACAACAAATCGCTTAGAGCAGGCTGAGCCGTTAATGCGTCGGGCATTGGAGATCGATGAAAAAACTTTGGGTGCCTACCATCCTAAAGTTTCTGTCCGCCTGAATAATCTGGCGCAATTGCTTAAAGAGCTGAATCGTCTAAAAGAGGCTGAGCCTTTGATGCGGTTGTCGCTGGTGATTGATGAGAAGACATTCGGTCCTGACCATCCCCAAATTTCTGTTGGCCTGAATAATCTGGGGCAATTGCTTAAGAAGATGAACCGCTTAAGGGAGGCCGAGCCTTTGATGCGCCGTGCATTAGAGATAGATGAGAAATCATTTGGTCCGAACCATCCTGTCGTTGCTGTTCGTCTGAACAATCTGGCCCAGTTACTTCATGCGACGAAGCATTTCGGAGAAGCTGAGTTTTTGATGCGGCGTGCACTGGATATCGATGAAAAGATGTCCGGTCCGGAGCATCCCAAAGTTGCTATCCGCTTGAACAATCTGGCGGGATTGCTTGAGAGTACGAACCGCCTGGAACAGGCTGAGCCTTTGATGCGCAGGGCTGTAAAGATACTGGAAAACCACGAAGGTAAGCCGGCTGGCAGCTATGCAGCGGCCCTGAACAACCTTGCGAATTTGCTTAAGGCGACAAACCGCCTCGAGGAGGCAGAGCTTTTAATGCGTTGTGCACTGGAGATTGACGAGGGATTGTTTGGGCCCAGTCATCCCAATGTTGCTGTTGACCTGAACAATCTGGCTCAGTTGCTTAAAGAGACGAAGCGTATTAGAAAAGCCAGAGCTTTGATGCGCCGGGCTCTTCAAATCCTTGAGGACAGTCTGGGGCCGGAGCATCCCAAAAGTAAGGTGGTACAAAGAAATCTTGAGAGTTTAAAATAGGTAATGTATGCATATTTTGGTTGAGAGTGATTCTATTTTCTCTTTCCTGAACCGGTTTTCCTGTGAAAACAGGGAGGTATTCGGTCAAAGATTCGGGTGTTATTGTGCCGATATTTATTCATTGGAGTAGAAATATTTGTCCTTGACGAGAGCGGTCTAATTGATTATTGATTGATAATTATTTGAAATCAATATACTTAAGGGTACGGGTAAATGATAGTTGACTGTCATACACATGTAAATTGTACTACAGATGATCTTGAGATGTCTGAGCATTTAGCGGCTGCCGAGACGGTGGACAGGTGTATAGTATTGGCCGCCTCAGACGGGCCGAGCGAAGATGTCAATAAAAGATTGGCCGAATATGTAAACAAATATAAAGAGAAAATGGTCGGCTTTGCGGTCATTGATCCAATAAAAGATAAAGTCAGCGTTAATAAGCTGAAACCTGTCAGGGACAAACTGGAACTTCAGGGCTTTGTTTTGCATTGTTGTGCAAAAGGTTTGCATCCTTCTCACAGCAGGGCGATGCGGTTTTATGAAGCGGCACAGGAGCTTGGTCTTCCAGTTTTCTTTCATAACGGCCATGGTGCTCTTGGGGCGGATGACGTTCTGAGCTATGCACAGCCATACCTTTTGGATGAGGTTGCCCGGGAATTTCCGGCTTTGAAAATTATCATCGGAAATATGGGTATGCCCTTTACAGAGCAGACGTTATCGATGGTGGCCAAGCACAAGAATGTGTATGCGGATTTGACAATAAGGCCGAGCAATGTCTGGCAAACTTACAATACAGTGGTGGCGGCGTACGAACACACTGTAATGGATAAACTGCTGTTCGGCAGTGGATTCCCGTTGGGTAATGCAGGAGAGTGTATTGAGGCGCTGCTTGGTTTTAATATGGTTTTGTCTGATACGAATCTGCCTACGGTTCCACGCGGCAGCATTCGAAACATCATCGAACGTAACACGCTGGAGCTGCTCGGAATAAAAGATAAAAGCACAGAAACACAAGAAGAAAAAACTGAAAAGACGAAAGAGCACAAGAGCGTACAGGCGTAAGGACACAAATACGAGCAGGGAAAGCGGGAAGACAAGCAGCTATGGCTGAGCTTTTGGAAGAGCAAAGAGAAAGCTGGGGGACGCGTGGCGGATTTATCCTGGCGGCGATCGGCTCTGCTGTTGGCTTGGGTAATCTGTGGGGATTTCCTTATAAACTTTACAGCTATGGGGGCGGGGCATTTCTCATTCCGTATATAATCGCTCTGTTTCTGGTAGGCATTCCCATTATGATTCTCGAGTTCAGTATAGGCCATTATACCCAGCGGGCTGCACCTGATGCCTTTAAGCGCGGGCATAAGCGTTTTGAGATGGTTGGCTGGTGGGGAATTGTTCTTGCCTTTGTAATAATCACTTATTATCCGGTGATTCTGGCGTATTGTTTCAGCTTCCTGTGGTACAGCATCGTTGGGATTTTCACCGGTGGGGAGCTGCCATGGGCTGGTGAGGGAATAGTAGGGGTCGAGAACGCCAAGCTTTTTTTCAATGAGACGTATCTGGGCAAAATCGATGGTCCGAATCTTGGGTCTATTCGCTGGAACATTGTCTGGCCGCTCATTATTACCTGGGTAACGATGTACTTTTGTATATTCAAAGGAGTTAAGCTTGTTGGTAAGATTGTCTGGCTTACCGTTCCTCTGCCCTGGCTGATGCTCCTTATCCTCACGGTACGCGGCCTCACTCTCGAAGGAAGTATGCAGGGCCTGGCGTATTATCTCGACCCTGTCTGGTCCGAACTGGCAAAGCCGATTACCTGGCGATACGCGTTCGGGCAGGTTTTCTTTTCACTGAGTCTTGCCTACGGTGTTATGATTACTTATGCCAGCTTCCTTCACAGTAAAAGCGATATTAATAACAATGCGGCTATCATTAGTATTGCCGACTTTGCGACGAGTTTTGTAGCGGGACTCGCAGTCTTTGCCACGTTGGGGGGAATGGCGTATGTGACACAGCTCGGGGACAATCCGGTTGCGGTTGAAGCAGTCGCCGAGACCGGCCCTTCATTGGCTTTCGTTGCGTTTCCGTATGCACTGGCGCAATTGCCCTATTCGGCATGGTTCAGCTTTGTTTTCTTCTTTGCGCTCGTAACGCTGGGGGTTGACTCGGCCTTTTCAATGACCGAATCTATTCTTGCCAGTATTGTCGATAAGACCGGATGGCGCAGGTGCATTGTTCTGCCGGTGATGACTGTTGTTGGATTTCTGTTCGGTATGATTTATATCACGCAGGGAGGATTTAACTGGCTTGGCACTATCGACGGGTTTGTCAACGGCACATGGGGCATAGCGTTTATGGGTTTGCTGGAATGTGTGGTTTTGGGCTGGCTGTGGCGCATCAAAACGCTCCGGCGGCATGCCAACAGCCGAAGCGACTGGAGGCTGGGGCCGTGGTGGGATTATTCGATACGCATGGTGATTCCGGTTGTCCTTGGCGCACTTTTCTTCTGGCAGCTTTTCGACGACATCTTTGGTGACGGATTCCTGAGAACACCGGAAGGTGAGTGGATATTGACAAACTGTGTCGGCCTGAGTATTGTCGCTTTAGTGCCTGTTATAGCTGTTATTTTAAGCATAATCAAGGGCCGTAACGACATCGAAGGGCAGGAGCATCCTGAGAATAACTTGCCGATTGGGGGCAGGCGTGAGGGTGCAATCGCATTTATTACCGCGTCGATTATCGCGGCCTTGCTCGTTCTTTGGCTTACCGTCCCAATATCTGATGCGGTTAAACAGGTCATCCTCTGGTTGATGTTGTCCGGCGGCGTAATTGTGATGCTGTTGAGCAACTATGTTCTGGATAAACACCATAGATCAACGAGCCAGGCGTCCTGGCTGGCAAGATGGGCGGGGATAATAGCCACTATGGACACAAGTGCGGCAATTGCGATAATCCTGATGGGCCTCGTGCAGACGGAGGAAGCTGAGGTGACAACTGCACCGATTCGAGATACCTTGAGCGGCGTTTCTTATATTATTCTGGCAGTTGTGTTCCTGATTATCATTGGCGGCCTGGGCTGGTGTTTTTATCGAGCCTTGGCGGCCGCTAAGGATACTGGAATTCAGCATCCTGATGAGATTGGCGATGAAAGTGCCTAAAGTGTAAAGTGCCTAAAGTGAGCTAAAGTGAACTAAAGTTATGGATAATAAAGAATTTGCGAGGGAGCTTGAGAACCGGACAAGAGATTTTGCCGTTCGTATAATTCAGTTATCAAGAACTTTACCAAATACACCCGAATCAAAGGTAATAAAAACTCAGATTACAAAGTCCGGAACATCCATCGGTGCGAATTATCGAGAAGCCAATCGAGCAAGAAGTAAGGCTGATTTTAGAAACAAGATTAAAATTTGTGAAGGTGAGGCCAGTGAAACACAATATTGGCTTGAAATAATTGTAAAGCTAAATTGGTTATCCCGGGAAAAAGTTAAATGGGAATATGAAGAATGCGGTGAATTGCTTGGTATTTTTACATCCGCTGCAAATAAATAATCCTAATAAGGAAACCAAAGTTAAAAGTACTTATTAACTTTAGTCACTTTACACTTTAGTCACTTTAGTTCACTTTAGTCACTCTACTTGGGCTTGAAGCCTTTTACGCCGTTGCCCGTGTATTTGTCGCAGGCCTTTTCAAGGTCCACATCGCTTATATTCGCTAATGTACACAGCCAGGCCATGACATCGGCGAATTCCTCTTCTCTATTTTTTTGGTCGTCGGATGCCAGCGCCGTCGCAAGCTCTCCGACCTCTTCGATAAACCACATAAACGTGCCTGGGATGCCTCTTTCACGGTCCCGCTTCTCGTATTTATCAGAAATCATACTTTGAAATTCACTGATTTTCATCTTAATCTCCGTCTTTGATACACCAACGTTGAAAAACACATGAGAACTCACAGGATTATTATATTTTTATCCCCCAAATTGCAAGAACATTTACATCTGAACCGAAAAAAACAATCAGAAAACTTCGTGACAAACAGACTCACGCTTGATAATATATGTCTTGTAGATGGCTATAGACGAAAAAGCCAGAGACAAAACCACCAGTGCCAACCATGCGAGAGTTTTGGAACAAAGGGATGCCAAAGCCGTAAAGAGACAGAAGAAAAAGAACTAAATAGTTCCTGTTGCGGAAAAAGTATTTGTCATTCCTGCGAAAGCGGGAATCCAGTTTTTGAGCTATAGACCCCTGCTTTCGCAGGGGTGACAGAGTGAAACCGGCTTTCCGCAACAGATACTAAATAGCCGCAATTAGTTGAACAGCCGAAGGGAAAAGAACTTGAATACCGCATCATCGCTGTAAACAAAGCAGACGAAGGATAACCTTCGGATACCGAATAGGCTCTTGTGAATATGAGAGAAACATGATGTAGGAGCATTCTTTTTAATGCGCTGCAAAATATTAATGATTTTTCAGGAGATTGCGGAAAATGTGCGAAGAAATGAAAACTTTAGTTTCCCGGTTCGCAGAATACCTTAGAAGGTCCGAACAACAACTTCGGTCCTTTCACAAGTACGAATCACAGGTTGAGGGATGGTTTAAGGGTGAACTGATTTGCTTCCTTGACCGGGAAAAAATTGAAGGCCGCTTGCCCAACTTTGAACGGGAAAAGACGTTGTATGTCCACGTTGGTGATAAACGTAAACGCATGCAGATAGACTTCGTGTTGCATTTTGACGAAACGGATCGCAGCCACGATTCATGGGTTGAACTGAAGCACTGGATAGGGTATCAGAATAACCAACAGTTTATACCCTCCCAGTATTTTACGATTCCACGCAAGCGCTCCGATTCTTGTGCCTATTGCGTTGAGAG
>JACNGQ010000120.1 GCA_014384025.1 Planctomycetota bacterium
ATACCAGCTCACCATAATTTTGGCGACTCAGTTGCACTTATGAGTTGAATCCGCTATTTTATCAAATATATTAAATATTTATTATTTCTTCGTAATACCGCATGTTTAATCCCGTGGATGGAAATACCCGACCAAGTCAGACGGGATTGTCAGTTTCGAAAAAATACCACATCCGTAAGAGCGTGGAAATTTACTTGGTTTTATGCGATATTGATGATTAAACAATTAAATACCATAATAATTCTTTTTCTGAAATATTTGAAACATCTTTTTTAACAATGATTGGATAATACGATAATTGTAAAAATAATCAAATCTATAAAAATATGATATCTGGTACTCCAGAACAACTTCATTAACACATTCACAAAGTTATGTTTAGTCCAGCTTTATTAGATTATTGAAGATTGTTGTTTTTCGCTTACATGTGGAATAATTCTTGAGAAGTCTGGCGTGTCGACCATTTAATTGTACATTACGTTATATTCCTCAAATATTGCGACAATAATATTTCTGACCCCATTATACAGGTCTTATTCTGCAAACGCACGCACTGCTTTTCTACGATTGACCATGATGTAAGCAGATTTACGATATCCATTATTATTGCATAACCTTTGGATAAGATTCTTGAATGGGGTAACGCTGAGCTTGTAATCCGTTGCACATCTGCTATTCTATTGCTTTTGATAATCACAAGAGAAGAGTGCCTTGCGGAATCATTGGCTCTGCGAGGCTATTTATCTGGAGTTTGGGATATTAAGAAGGAAGAAGTCAGATTAGGATGTTATATTATTCGGCATAGAGGTGAAATCGCACTAACCGTGCTGTGCACCCTGTTCACGGTTGGAATCAGCCTTTACTTGCCGTTTGTCATACGTCAGGTAATTGATGGTTTGACAGAAGGAGCCATTACGCATTCCGACTTGACCCTTCAGCTCCTGCTTTATGCCGGGCTCTCTGTCTTAACCCTCTATTTTTCACGCTACCTTCGCAAGATACCGCTCAAGCTCTCACACAAGGTGGAATATGCGCTGCGCAAAGACCTGTTCGATCATTTCACCCGGATGGATCAGGAGTTTTTCCGCAAAGAGCGCACGGGCGATCTAATCACGCGTATGTCGTCGGATATGACCCTTGTGCGAGACTCAATTGGCCAGGGTCTGCTCCAGGGTATTCGCACGACCGTTGTGATTCTGTTTGCTTCTATCGTCATGCTGGTCACCGACACTTCATTGGCACTCCTGGTGCTGTTGCTCTACCTGCCGATGACCTTTGTCTTCTTCCTGGTGCTCAAAGTTCTTCGCCACCGGCAAAAGCTCGTGCAGGAACAAGTGTCGGAAGTCTCCAGCTTCTGCCAGGAAAGCTTTGCCGGCATACGATGCATAAAGGGATTTGCGATTGAACAGCGTCGCATCGGCATGTTTGAGTCAATAAACAAAAATCTCATTCGGCTCAACATGCGGGTACAGGTCGCCAGGCAAGGCCTGTGGCCGTTCATGGCATTCTGGTTCTGCCTGAGCTTCGCTATGATCCTCAACCTTGGCGGGCGTGAGGTGATCAATGGCGAGCGCTCGATAGGAACTCTGGTACAGTTTACCCAGTATCTGCTTTATATGCAGTGGCCGCTGCTTGCTTTCAGTTGGGTCACCAGCTTGCTGCAGCGCGGCAAGGTGAGCTGGCATCGCATCAAAGAAATACTCGAGCAGGAACCCGTCATCAGAGATTCGGACCAAACCGATCACAGTCTGAGCAGCCTGCATGGTGAAATTGTGCTTGAGAATCTCTCGCTGGACATCGGGGGCCGGCGTTTTCTGCATCAGATTAATCTGCGTATCGCTTCCGGCAAGACCATGGGCATTACCGGCCCGACAGGCAGCGGCAAAACTCTGCTGGCCTCACTGGTTGCTCGCTTGATGGATCCAACGGAAGGAAGAATATGCATCGACGGCCATGACATCAAGGTCATCCCGCTTGACGTGCTGCGCAATCATATCGGCTTTGCGGCGCAGGAACCTATACTCTTTTCGCGGACACTGGAACACAATATCGGCTTCGGCGTAGATGAGCCCGACGAACGTCTCATCGACTGGGCGGCCGACATTGCGCATCTGAAGAAGGATGTGGAAACTCTTCCGGACCGGTTCGAGACTGTGATAGGCGAACGCGGCGTGACCCTTTCCGGCGGTCAGCGCCAGCGTACTTCCATCAGCCGGGCCGTGGCGCGCCACCCCGAGATTCTGATTCTGGATGATGTGCTTTCGGCCGTAGATACACAGACCGAAGCGGCGATAATGGCCAAGCTGCAGCCGGTCATGAAAGAACGTACCACACTTTTCATCAGTCACCGAGTTTCTACGCTGCGCTATGCCGATGAAATTGTAGTGATCGAGGATGGTCGAATAACTCAGCGAGGTTCACATGATGAGCTTATTGCACAGCCCGGCTACTACTCCGAGCTGAACACCATGCAGCAGATCGAAAAAGAACTGGAGGCCGATTCATGATGCAAAACATGAAACTGTCCCCCAAAGCCGGTCTGGCCCGACGCCTGCTCCATTATTCGCTGCCTTACTGGCGCGGGATGCTGCTGTCCCTAATCCTGATTCTGGCCCTGTCGGCTATGATCAACTATCTGCCCGTTCTTATCAAACGGATTACAGATTCCTGCTTGCTGAATAATGAGATTGCTGCAGATGTTCGTCTGAAACAACTGACGCAGTTAAGTGGTCTTTACTTGATACTTGCGATCGGCGGACACTTCATCGGTTACTTCCAGGGACTGCTGACCGCATGGCTTGGGCAGCGTATTATCTATGACCTTCGTGTCGATCTGTTCAAGAAGGTCATGCATTTGAATCAGGCCTACTTTGATCGGACCCCGGTCGGAGCGTTACTTACACGAGTCACTTCCGACATTGACCGCCTCCAGCGTTTTGTAACCGACGGTGTGGTGGGCACAGTTGCTGATGTATTCATGTTGGCAAGCATCATGGTCTATATGCTGTTTATCAACGTGCAAGTGGCCCTGGTACTCTTTACGGCACTGCCGCTGATTTTTGGGGCCCTGTTCTTCATTAACGGCAGACTCCGAGAAGCTAACCGTCAGATTCGCAAGCGGCAAGCCTCACTTAATGCCCTGCTTCAGGAAGACCTTGTAGGAATGACCACCATACAGTTGTTCAATCGTGAGCTGCTCGCCCAGGACGAATTTAGAGCGCGTAACACGGACCTGCGTTCTGCATACTTTGAAGAGGTTCGCTGGTTCAGCTTATACTTTCCCGTTATTGAAGGCGGTCAGTCTGTTGCCTTTTTGCTGATCCTTGGAACCGGTGGATTCCTGCTGTTTAACAACAGCGGTCTGATTTCACTCGGTGTGCTGATTGCTTTTCTGACCTATATCCGCAACTTCTTCCGCCCACTCGGCTCTCTTTCCGATAAGGCCGGCATGTTCCAGATGGCGATGGCCTCTGCCGAACGCGTCTTTGCCCTGATCGATATGCCAAATGAAATCACCGAACCAGACAAACCGCTGCCTTCTGAAGAAATCAACGGAACCATTGAATTTAGAAACGTTTGGTTTGCCTATCAGGATGAGAATTGGGTATTGAAAAACCTCAGCTTTGTTGTCCAGCCCGGCCAGGTGATCGCGATAGTCGGGGCCACCGGCGCAGGCAAGAGCACCATCATCAATTTGATAGGCCGCTTCTATGATGTGCAGCGCGGCTCCGTTAGGATAAACGGTAACGATGTGAGGGCCTTTAGCAAAACTGATCTGCGTCAACACCTCGGCTATGTATTCCAGGACCCGTTCGTATTTGCAGGAACCGTGGCGGACAATATCTCCCTGCTCAATCCGGACCTGAGCAGAGATGATCTAATCAGCGCAGCCAAAACAGTCAACGCCCATGGATTTATCAGTGATATACCTGATGGTTATGACACGGTGTTGAATGAACGCGGCGAAGGACTTTCACTCGGACAAAAACAATTGCTGTCGATGGCCCGCACACTCGCCCAGAATCCAAACCTGCTATTTGTGCTGGATGAGGCCACAGCCAGCGTCGATACGGCCACTGAAGTGCTCATTCAGGACGCGATGAGCAAACTGATGCACAAGCGCACCAGCATTGTGATCGCGCACCGCCTTTCCACCATCCGGTACGCAGATCGCATCCTGGTAATGCGCCACGGCGAGCTGGTAGATGTGGGCACACATGATGAGCTAATGCTGCGCGGCGGCTATTATCGTCAGCTTTATGAACTACTCCAGAATTCACCACATAAACAGCAGTTGCGTTGAGGGTATCTGCTCTTAATTTACGAAGGGAGAAGGAGGCTACAAGCACGCCTGAATATAGTGACATATATCAGGGAAGCATGTCCTCAGAAATCCATCAACTTCAAGACATCTTCGATGGTGCCCTCCTTGCTGATCCGGCGACCCGGCCCGGAGGAATTGTCAAAGACCAGATACTCCTTCTTAGCCTGGATAGGAAGTGAGAGTTTGTAGGGCTTGCATTTCGGGATAGCAGCCACTGCACGCCGGGCTCCCTCGTAGAGGGCCTGGCGAGTCTCGTCGAACGGATAAAGCATTGCTGCTTCACGCGTAATGCCCCGTTTGACAGCCACCGTAACACAATTTGAGCCGAAGAACTTCGTAGCCTCCCGACAGGTCGCCTCATCGCCTGTCACCATGATGGTCGGGATGCCATAGTGCCCAGCGATGGCCGCACACTGGGCCAACTCACCAGACTCGACCCCGTTATACCAGTATCGGTTTTCCGTTCGTGATGACTGTGTATGGGCCAGCACACCGTCGGGGGTGCCCATCATGGTGTGTGCACCCAGTTGGATAAGACCGTCGAACGAATCATCAAGACACGTGAGCGGACCCGGACGTGGTTTGCCGGTGATGTACTTAGCACCCGGCTCCATCAAATGTGGGACAAACGCCTGCGATCCGTGCCCGTCAAGCACCACAATCTCGGCTACGTTGGCGGCCCTCAACCCGCGGACTACAGCCGCAATGTCGCCCATCAAGTACTCCTTCGCTTTCTCACCCAGCGGATTTCCCGGCTCGCGCGTCTGAGCGAACTTGTAAACACCGCTTGCTCCCTCCAGGTCGGTGACGATGTAAATGCGGATGGGATTTGCCGCCAACTGCGGAATGAAGCAGGCAATCACGAGTAACCAGACAGTAAGATGTACGGAGAAAAATCCTGGTCTCATAGTTCGTGGCGCCGCCACTGATCTCGGTCGGTTCGTTCTATCTTTCATTGTTAACTCCTACTATAAGAGTCAATCGAGCTTGATTTACGGTTCAGTCAGTGAATTATCCTTCAGCCAGTCTTCCTCTAATATAGCCAAATCCAGATCATCGACGATGCAGTCGCCATTGAGGTCCCCGGGAAATGGCTCGTAATCGGGCAGTGACTGGGCCGCCTCACAACCGTCGTTATACACGTTGATCGTGACCGTATCCGAACCGGTTTTTTCACCGTCAAAGGCCTCCAACTGCAAGACATACTCGCCCACGGCTGACAGGGTAATACTCGTATCCTCGGCGCTCGGATCGGTAATCACGGCGTCAGGGCTGTTGGGATCATCGGGTTCACTAACCACCGTCCATTGCACGGTATAAGCTTTGTCATAAATGACGGTCGTGTCCAGATTTTTTATCCTGACGCCGTCGTCGGCCAGCCAGGTGAGTAAATCGGGACCGGCGTCCACTTCGGGAGCCTGATTATCCGCGACAAAGCTGAAGATTGGACCATAAATCGGATCATTGGGATCACCGACATACGAATCGATAGCCCAATAGTACTGCGTATTTGGTTGAGTTTGCACGACAACGGAAGACAAACTCTGGTTGCTGACAACCTGGATGGATGCCGGGTCGGTAAATTGCAGAAGCTTGTTCAGATCATCAGTGAAGTAAACGTCAACCGGCACCGACTCACCGGGCGTACTTGGTTCTGGTAAAGTCCAGCTAAGCTCCACCGCGCCGGGTGCCGCAAATCCACCGTTGGCCGGATATGGAGTAAGCTTGTGGACAGCCTTCAACGTGGTTTGGCCTTCATTCGTGACGTCATAATCCAACGCCGCCGTGCCCTCGCCGCCATAGGCGGTAATCCAGCCGTTGTCGATGTATCCCTGAACGGTCGAGAGCGCATCGGCGTCTATTATCAGCGTCCCGCCTGTGATTTTCAACGTGCCGTTCATCGTGTCGCCATCAGCTCTCATGGTTAAATCGCCATTGATGATAATAGTTCCCCCATCCAGATTCACTTCAGCTATACTTCCAATCACCTCCGGAATCATGAAATCATCCCCAACGATAATAGTACCACCGGTCATATTGACGGTACCCGGATTGCCGCCTCCCACCTCGAAGTCTCGAACAACATCTATGGTACCGCTGATCATATTAAGTGTCCCGGCCCCATCGTTCTTGCCTAACAGCAGGTCATCCACGCTAATCACAAGGGTTCCTCCATCCACAGTCAGGGCTCCCCCTTCTGCATATCCAATGTGCACCCTCCGAGCCACAGCTCCTTCGCTGGTGATAGTTGGGCCGGGGAGGCCATTTCGAATTTTGGCCCAGTGGGCATCAGTGGGGAACTCGGACCAGTTCTCCGCCGTGAACCAATTGTGGTCACCGGTGGCATCCGTCCAGGTCGCGTCTTGGGCCTGAGCATTACCTACCAGAGATAAAGCCAGAACAAAGGCGATAAGGCAAATCAATCTTTTATACATGATGTTTCTCCTCCAAAGAAGTTTTACATAAAACAATCGTTCAATGGTTCTATCTGGGATTTCCCATATACAAACACACTCCTGCGAGATTCAACCTTCATAATAACGTAATTTCATCTCAATTTCAAGATTATTCCACCTCGAACTTACGGTAAACCCCCCTAACTTTGAGTTTCATTCTAATTGCTGGAGCTTGAGCTTTATGGTATGATGCAAAGTGGCAAGTCGTGCCTGATTGTAGTGTTGCTGTGAAAAGATGGTTCAAAACGCAGGTGAATATATGAGACAGACGGGAATTTATACGATTGGACTGTTATTCCTTTTCTCGGCGGGCCTTCTCGGCACGGTCCGGGCAAACCGGGAAGGAATCGGCGATAGTAACAGGGCCGATGCGAACATCCGCCGTCTTATCCGCGATGTTGACTCCAAGCGGATTTCGAAGCACCTTTTCTATCTCGCAAAGGATCCATTGCCCTATCGCAAGTTGAATCTGACGTTGCCGGGCCATAAGAAAAACACACTTTATGAGACAGACGACTACCTTGCCGGCAAGTTGCAGGCTTGGGGATATCACGTCGAACGAGAGGGTGTTCAGGTGCAGGCATTTCGTAGGGATACGAGCAAGCCAAAGCATGCTCAGTACTCTCCGCCTGAGCCCGAAGATCCCTGGTACACGGCATACAATCTCTACGCCGAAAGAAAAGGCCGCTCACATCCTGAAAGGATTATCGTAGTGCTCGCTCACAAGGACTCGCAAAGCTGGATCGATTCACCGGGAGCAAACGACAACGCAATTGGGACCGTCGGTGTATTAGAGATGGCATGTGTCCTCGCAGAGTACACCCCCGAAAGTACTATCCGGTTTCTCTTCTGCAATGAGGAACACAGACCGTGGACCAGCAGGACCGCAGCGCAAAAAGCGAAATCGCGTGGAGATAATATTGTGGCCGTCTTCAACATGGATGGTATTGGAGTCAAAACGGCAGAGGAAACTGCTGCCCGAAAGAAGACCAACGTGACCGCCTATACAAAGCCCGAGGGCAAGCGTCTTGCCGAACTGATGGCCGAGGTGAATGCTCGATATTCCATCGGTCTGGATCAGCGGACTGCTGAGAGGCCGCGACCCGGCGATGATGATGGCTCGTTTGTTCTGGCCGGCTACCCCGCTGCGGTCGTTAATATTGGTTCTTTTCCATACGGTGACCCAAACTACCACGCTGAAGGAGATATTCCGGAAAGGTGTGACATTGAGAACGCGGCCATGACCGTGCAGGCAACGTTAGCGGCGGTAGTGACTATCGACCGAGATTTCTAAGCCACTTACTTCCTGACCCGATTTGATGTTTATTTGTTCTCTACAAGACGATACGAACGATATACGATAGAAGGAGACAGAAATAAATGACCGCTCTCCAGACAACTTCGAGTTCACCCATACCTCAGCGGCGTGTCTCTCGACGAACGTTCCTCAGAGATTCAGCCGCCGCGGCCGTGGCGATAGGAGCGGCGGCACTGCCATCGGCGCTCGGCGCATCCGTCAGGTCAAGCGGCCCGTTCCGAAAAGGCAAGGTAATAGACTGTCATGCTCACTTGAACCATCGGAGCCGCGCGACATGGAAGGCGGATGACCAAAAGCTAATTGAGGCGGCGGACAAGCTGGGAATCGACCAATTATGCTGCTCAATCCTCACGCCGCGCCGGCCGGCGACCGCCGACGGTTTTCGGGAATGTAACCGGTGGACGGCCGACGGGATGCGCCGGTTCCCCGGCCGGGTGCTCGGCTACTGCTACGTTAATCCTGGCTATGGCCGAGAGGCGTTGGATGAAGTCCGCCGATGTATAGAAGAGCGCGGGTTTATCGGCATCAAGCTCTACAACGAGTACACCTGCACGGAGCCGGTGGTTTTTCCCATTGTAGAGTTGGCGATTGAGCTGGGCGTGCCGATCCTCCAACACGCATCTCATTCTCATTACTTCGTTGATGATCAGCCGCGTATGACCGACGGCGGACACCTCGCTGAACTGGCTCGCAGCTACCCGGAGGCCATGCTCATCTGCGCACACATCTCCGGCGGGGGTGATTGGGAATGGACGATCAAGGCCCTGCGCCACGCGCCGAACGTCTTGCTCGACACCAGCGGCAGCGTAACGGATGAGGGCACGGTGGAGATGGCGGCAGCAGTTGTAGGGGCGGATCGGGTCGTCTTTGGCTGTGATTCCTCAATGACAGCAGGTGTGGGCAAGATTCGCGGGGCGAACCTAAACGCACAGGAAAAGCAGAAGATCCTGGGCGGGAATATGATGAGACTCTTGCGGAGGCGGAAATCATGATAATTGACGTGAATGCTTATCTCGGCCATTTTGCGTTTCGACGTCTGCGGCACAACACGGCCGCGTCGCTGCTCGCACTGATGGACTCTAAACGGATCGACAAGGCGGTTGTCTCCAGCGCCGGCGCCATTACCTACCGCAACGCGCAGGCCGGCAACGAAGAGGTGGCGGAGGAGGTACATGGTCATAGTGACAGGCTGATTCCATTTGCCGTCATCAATCCGTTTTATGCCGGCTGGCAGGACGATCTGAAAATCTGTCATGAGGAATTCGGCATGGCGGGCCTGCGCCTCTATCCCAAGTGGCACAATTATCAGCTCTCCAGCGCGTGCTGCCGAGAGTTGGTGAACGCCGCGACCGAGCGGGGCATGGTCATCTCCATTCCCATCCGCGCCGAGGACAACCGGCAGCGGAGCTGGCTGCTAAACATCCCCGACGTGCCGCTGGAGGAGATTGTCGAGTTAGTGAAAGCTCACCCTAAAGCACGCTTTATCTTGCTGAATGGCATTGGTTACACAAGGTGTCCGCTCGGGCAGAAGGACAATGGTCTGCCGTCCAATTATGCCATCGGACTGTCCCGCTTAAGTGCCGTGCTGGCGAACGAGCTTGGGCAGCTCATCACGAACCTGGGGGCCGAGCGTGTGATGTTCGGGACCGGTATGCCCTTCAAATATCCGGACCCCGCGTTGGTGAAGCTTGAAGTATTGGACGCAAGCGAGGCCGACAAGGAAAAGATTTGCTCACAGAACGCGATGACCTGGTTACGGTTGTAGTACAGGACGAACGCCTAAAGTATCAAGAAATGCAAGGAAAGGAGGATTATTCAGTCATGCGATTCGCATTAAAGGTTTTTCTGGTTATATCGATGTGTGCGGCTTGGCCGGTGGTTGGGGCTGACAAGCCGCTGGTCGTAGAGGTTTGGCCGGGCAAGGCTCCGGAAGAGAGCGGCAATATCGGCGAGGACAAGTTCCGCATGTCGCCGAAGCTGGATCGCAAGCAGGTCGAGGTCACCGAATCAACGAGGCTGGTGACCAACGTTACCAAACCAACCCTCACGCTCTATAGGCCGGCGAAGGACAAGGATACCGGAACAGCGATGCTGATCTGTCCCGGGGGGGGGTACTGGGACCTCTACTGGCAACTCGAAGGTGAGGAAGTTGCCGCATGGTTGAACTCTATTGGCGTCACCGGCATCATCCTCAAGTACCGTGTACCGCGCCGCCCCAATGAGCCGAAGGGCCAGCCAGCTCGACGCCCGCTCCAGGATGCACAACGGGCCGTCAGCCTGGTGCGGAGCAAAGCCGGAGAGTGGGGTATCAATCCGCAGCAAATCGGCATGGTGGGTTTCTCAGCAGGCGGCCATCTGGCTATTGCGACGGCGACGAGCTTCGACCGACGAAAGTATGAGCCAATCGATGATGTGGACAAAATCAGTTGCCGGCCTGATTTTGCCATCGGAGTCTATTCGGGCTACCTGAAAGCGAAGGACAAAGATGAGATTGCTCCCGGCCTGCGTATCCCGGTCGGAACGCCTCCGATATTCCTCGCGCACGGCGGGGACGATATCATCAGCCCGCCGGAGCACAGTGTGTTGATGTATCTTGCGCTGAAGAAAGCCGGCATCCCGGCGGAGCTGCACATCTATGCGACGGCCGCCCATGACTTCGGCGTCCGCCCGAGCGAACATCCATGCTCCACGTGGACGCAGGCGTGTGCCACCTGGTTGCGGCATCAGGGGTTCCTCAAGCCCCCCAAGCCACCGAACTAAGCCAGGGGATCAAATTTCTTATAAACTAAACTCAATTATAATAGGTACCTGAATTGTTACACATAATCACACAGTAAGTATTTGTGCGTTTGATGAGTAGGGACAAAACTATGAATTTGAAATCAATGTTAGCTTTTTTTCTTGTTTTTATGCTGTTGGGATTTTTTAACACAACAACAATTGCCGGCGATGGCAAACTTTTACGCGGCGAGAAATGGCAGCGTTTTTCTCTCGAAGGGAAGAAAGTTGATTTTTATATCGCTCCAAATGGAAACGATTCATGGTCAGGGCAACTGGCCGCTCCAAATACTGATAAGTCCGATGGTCCATTTGCAACAATTGAACGGGCTCAACAGGCTGTTCTGGAACTAAAGAGCAACATTTACTTCCCTAAAGAAAAACCCGTAGAAACGCGCTGGATTGGGTCACCTCATAAATATGGTTCAGGCAGAGATATCTTGGTATTAATTCGCGGCGGCTACTATTCGCTGGAAAAACCGATTCATTTTACCTCCTCTGATGGTGGAGAAAGAGTTGAGACCAATCTTCCCAGCGGAGCATTTGAATATCACAAATTGAAAGATTATTATGTAACCTATGCGGCATATCCCGGTGAAAAACCGATAATTTCCGGCGGCAAAAAAATCGAGCATTGGACTCGAAACAACAAAGTCTGGACCGCACAAATTACAGACACTGAAATCCAAAACCTCGTTGCGAACGGCAAAACTTTGACTCTTGCACGCTCACCGAATGTTGGGTATTTTGTCCCCCCCAAATTTTCTCAAAGTGCTCAGGAATTATTTTTCAAAAAAAAAGAGCTTCATCAGTGGCCTGAAATGGAAAATAATCGCGTGATTATGCTGCTTCGATGGCATACCGGCATTAATTCTTTTGCCGGGATTGATGAAAGAAAACTGACAGCCTATTTAAACAAGCCCCAACCCGGAATTATTATCGTGCCGCCAAGATATTATGTTGAGAACGTAAAAGCACTGCTGGATGCTCCGGGAGAATGGTTTTTTGATAAGGAATCAAGACAGTTGAGCTTGATTGTTCCGGAGACTATTTCGAATCCAAATGCCGCTAATGTTATTGCTCCGACTTTGGATCAACTGGTTTTTATTGAAGGGACAACAGAAAAGCCGATACGAAATCTTAGATTATATGGACTACAGTTTGAAGGTACAATTCCGGGCCGAAGGGCTGTCCATTATGAATATGCTCATAATTGCGAATTGGTAGATGGCCAAATCAGGAGCATGGGTGGTGTTGGAGTGGTTTTGGCCAAGGGGTGTTATCAAAATCGGATTCTTAATAATAAATTCGACGTTATAGAACAAAGTGCAATTATTATCTCCGGAGATGCTCATCCGGCTAACTGGATGGATATTATCCGCCAAAACATTGTTTCTTATAATTCTATCGATAATTGCGGCGGAACTAATATTATCGCAAGCAATACCCTTGGCACAATAATCGCTCATAATCTGATTACAAATACTCGCGGCAGATACGCCATATCGGTTGGCGGTTGGAGTAATTTAGAGGAGGCGATAGATGGCGGATATCGGGTTGAGTATAATCATTTACATCATGTCCAGAAAGATGCGGATGATTCCGGCGTGATTAAAACCGCCGGCCTGACATGCGATTCTGTAATTCGTCGTAACCTGATTCATGACGTGAAAGCCGGCTATTTTAATGATAATGTGGGCTTCTGGTTCGATAATATGTCTTCCGGGTGGATAGCTGAAGAAAATATCTACTACAACCTGGAACAGGGCGAAATGAAACTCTGCGCCGCCAACCTTGTGGACAATATCTATCGAAATAATTTTGTGATCGATCCCCCTGAAAATGAACCGGAAGATATTATTCTTGGCGAGCCGCAGTTTGACTATGAAAACATGCAGATTGAATTGCCTGGTAAGTCATTTACAAACCAGATAAAAGCCGGAGAAACCTTTCAGGTTAAGGCGGACGTGAAAAATACCGGTTCGACGGGAATATTGCCGGTACACTTATATCTTGACCGCCGAATTGCCCAGACAAAATTGTTTCCGGTAGTCCATAACAATTCCCGCCGAATAGCTTTTGAGCTTTGTTTACATAAGCCGGGTGAGTATCAAGTTGCCGTTGGAACTGTACCATTTCAAACTGTTTCTGTTATTGGTGAAAAGATTGCGGTGATGTTCGATAAATTGCATATCTCTGATTTGATAGCGCCCGAGGGAAAAACTGTTTTTGTGACCGCGGTTCTTAATAATCTCGAAGATTCGGGACAAACTATTTCTGCGGAATTGTATTTAAACGACAAGGTTCATACTTCGAAGTCTATTCATATTGCTAAAATGAATTCTGAAAAAGTTCAGTTTCAGATTCAACCAAAAGCTGGAGAATACAGGGTAAAAATTGGAAACAGCACTTCAAAACAATTAAAAGTCTATTCTCATATTCCAGTTGATATGCGTCAGGCTAAAATGAAAAATTATACCTCTGTTACAGCTTCTCCGGGCAAAGTTGAAATAAATCAGAAACAAAACCGCTATAAAATTAAGGCGGCGGGGTCGGATTTTTACCATGCCGAAGATTCGTATGCCGCAATCTATTTGGCGGAGAAAATAAAAGGGAATTTTGTCGCAACTGTAAAGGTAAAAGGATTTGGCAGCAGAACTCATGAATGGTTCAGGGCGGGACTGTTTGCCCGAAATGATATGACAAAAAGTTTTGACACGACCCCCGGTAGTAAAGGTTCCGTTTTGATGTTCACTACACCCGGCCGTGCCGGTATTCAATGGGATGAATTTGGTAATGGCTGTATGCATAAGGCAGATAGCCGAAATTTGCCCGAAGATATTTCTTTTCCATTGTGGTTAAAACTGGAAAGACATGGAAACAGTTTTTCCGGAGCAATTAGTTATGATGGGGCAACCTGGATTAATTCCAAATATACGAAAGAAGTCCCCGGTTTAAATATTTCTATCCATCTTGGTTTAGCGGCCGGTTCCTGTGATCAAATCCCTTATACGGTGGAATTTGAGGATTTCCAAATAATAGTTGAAAAGAAATAATACAGGGTGTTTTCTTTAATCGAATATTCAGGAAGTATAATTATGAAAAAAGCATTAGCAGTAGTCGTATTTGTCGCTATAGCTGTTGTTTTTATTGCAATCGGTTGTAAACGGAAAGAAGAAAGCAAGGGCAAGTACCGTATAGCAGTGATTCCCAAAGGGATGACACACGTTTTTTGGAAGTCAATCCACGCCGGGGCGGTCAAGGCCGAGCAGGAATTAAAAGAGTCCGGTCTGGAAGTGGAGGTTATATGGAAAGGGCCGATAAAGGAAGATGACAGGGAGTCACAAATCAGAGTGGTGGAAGATTTCATAACACGCGGTGTCTCAGGAATCGTGCTGGCGCCATTGGACGATTCGGCTCTGCGAATGCCGGTCAAAAACGCTGTGGACTACGGTATTCCGGTGGTGATAATCGACAGCGGACTTAAAAGCGAGGATTACACAAGTTTCGTGGCAACGGACAATTATATCGGCGGTAGAAAGGGCGGCGAATGTCTGGCTGAAATTTTAGATGGAAAAGGCAAGGTGATTATGCTGCGTTGCCATGAAGGCTCAGCTAGCTCGACGAAACGGGAGCAGGGATTTCTGGATGTGTTGAAAGAGAAGTACCCGGAAATCGAGGTTGTCAGCTCGAACCAGTACGGGGGAGCAACCACGGAAAGCGCCTATATAGCAAGCGAAAATCTACTGGCGCCGTTGCGGAAATCCGACGGAGGGCTGACCATCGACGGAATCTTCTGCCCGAACGAGTCAACGACATTTGGAATGCTGCGGGCGCTTGAGGACAGCGGTCTGGCGGGCAAAGTTGACTATGTGGGTTTTGACAGCTCCGAACGGCTTGTGCAGGCGATGCGACAAGGGTATATCAAAGGGCTGGTGCTGCAGGACCCAATCAATATGGGTTACCTTGGAGTTAAAACAATTCTGGCACACCTTCAGGGACAGAAGGTGGACAAACAAATCGATACCGGCTCGATGGTGGCGACTCCGGAAAATATGGATGAACCGAAGATTAAGAAGCTACTGGAGCCGGATTTCAAGAAATGGCTGAGCGAATAGCTTCAATGCACATTTCATGAATTCTGTCTCAGACAGGAAATAAAATTGGGTAGAGCCTGACAACCATGACCAACCATAAACCGACAAGTTCCTTCATTTCTTCTTTTTTTAATGCCAGGATGGATTAAAAACGTTTTGTGAGGGTCAGGGCCATTAGTTGGCCTTCGGGACTGTCGACAGCGTGGAACTCCCAAAGGTATCTAAACGTAAGAAACATGCTCTTTGAAGGTATGGCCAGATTGATTTCCGGTCCTATTGCGTGGACCTGGTCATGTATGGACTTTGACCATGTTACGTCGGAACCACTATCATCGGTTACTTGCCACTGACTGTAACCGGCCAGGCCAACTTCAAGTGTTTTGTCTATTGCTTTGCCGATGCCCCATTCGAAGTGTAAGTTGTCACCTGGCTTTATATCAGAGTGGTCTTTATTACTGTGAGTTTCATATCTGGCCAGGATTGCGGATGACCATGTTTTTTCTTCGTTGAGGTAGTATGTGGCTCCTGCAGTGAACATGGTTGTCCAGAAGTCCTTGCCTGGTGAAGCGGGATTACGTTTATTGTATTGGCCGGTTGGTGCGAAGAAGTCCAGGCCGACGGCTAGATCATAACGGTCTCTGTGCCATGCTATGCTCAATGGTGAGAAATCAATATCTCCCAGGCCGAAATCATTGTCCTTTATGCCTGCGGCGTTGATCTCGAAATCAGTATAGACTACGGGCACAACGGCATGGACGAAGTAATCACCACCGAGGATATTTTTGTCCGTGACCCAGATGAGCCTGTGAACGTTGGAAAAGACCCTCAAATCAAAGTTATTGTCGATGCGATTACCATTTCTGTCGGTCAGGTCGTGTGACCTGTAGAATACGGAATAAAGGCGGTAGTACAGACCCGGCGGGGGAACAGACCCGCTCCTAATGCCTTCGACACCGCTCACGTAATGTCCTGTTTCGCCGGCAATAGTCATATCAGAGAAAGCTGCCATAAATATAAGATATGTACATAGTGCTGCTATTAACTTCATTCGAATTTCCTATAACCAAACCGTCTTCCATTTTGCTGCATAAGGGTGGCAGAGGTGTATCTTGATAAGAGATTCTGTTGTATTCGTCAAGCTTAAACCAGTATTTTCCGCTAAGTTGATTGTGGCCGGATAAAGCTGCAACGAACATAGATAGCCTTTTCTATGGCCTGCTGGCTAACAGATAAGGCGTCCATACTATGAATGATAACCGATTGGTATTTAATGAAAATCGGGATTGAACCTGTTTTTGATATAGTGAAAAGCCCTATGGTATCGTAACTAAAAGCGTTACATTTAGTATCGCAGATGGTACTTATATATAGTCTTTGCTATTTTCATGTTCCAAGGAGGGTCTCAGGTCAAATATTGAGTTACCAACAGTCAAGTTGTTGCCTTTATATATAGAGAGCGAAAACTAAATAGTGTGTGATTGTGTTTGAAGGAAAACAATGAAAAGGATAATAATAATAGGCATACTCATATATTTTGGTACTCTAACAAGAACCCCAGGTCCCTTAGAAAATCCAAGAAGCGATGCACACGCCTTCGAGGCGCTGGGTACTATGAGAGCAGATAGTGCCGCAGAAAGCATTGAAGAAGATAAACTGGTGTTATATTTAGAAGAAGTGCCGGAAACAATGATGAGCCCTGGCATTGAGCAGTTTTTTAACGGCAATAATACTACTGAACCGCCTGGGCCCCAGAACACCGAGAAGAAGAGTGATCCAGAGAAAAAGGATGCTCAACAAGAGCTGACAAAGGTACGGACTAAAATAAAATGTGTCGAATCTGTTTTAAAGAATGCGGTTATTATACCCTATTGCATTAATGGTCAAATAGAAGGGCTTCAAATAAACGGTCTGGACGAAATACCGCAGACAAAAGCCCTTATGCTTAAGAACGGTGATATAATTCTCACTGTGAACGGACAACCTTTAAGCAGCAAGAAAGATGCTTATGATATTTTCAAGAAAGCAAGGAAAGAGCCAATTATGATAATCAATCTGTTGCAGGATGGAGAGACTAAAAAACTCTTGTTTGATTTCCAGTAATCTGTTTCACGTCGGTTTCCACTTCTTTAATCTGTTAAAATAGCCAAACCCAAGACGAAGGGTATCATGAGGTAGGGTCGAGGGATTGTGAGGCGAAGTTCGGTAACAAAGTCATTCACTGTTCATTACCTCAGGCGGTAATTTCAATCTTACCGGTTTAAGCCGTATTGCTTATTTGCCAATAATAATACATTAATATTACTGCTATGGAAGATGCAGCAATGCTGTGCATACCGAAAGGAATTGATGATGGCAGGGGAAACTTTCAACAGTAAGCCGGGATGTGAGATCGTCTCAGGATTTTCTGTAAGACGGTTATGAGAAGAATTTACTATTTTACCGGCCCGAGTGCGAATAATTTTGTCAGAGTTCGCAAGTACATGATTCCATCTGCTACTGCCGGCGTAGCCTGCGTTTTCTCTCCCAACGGATTTACGGACAATAACTCATATCTTTCAGCCGCTTTGATGATAACTACCTGACCTTCAGTATTCATACAGTAAAGCTTATCCTCGACGCAGATGGGCGAGCCAAAGAATTTCCCACCTGGTTTCTGAGCCCATTTCTGAGTACCCGTCTGTACGTCTCGACAGACAACCAGCCCCTGATCATGGAATGTAAAAAGTAGATTCTTCACTATAATCATAGAAGGAACAAACGGCACGGTTCGATCTTTGATTGTATAAGCAATGGCCGCCGGTTTATCTTTTGATGTCGGTGTGACAGCCATCAATGTCTTTCCACTGCCTCCTGAACCACAAGATGCGAGAACAAGGTTCTCGGCCACTACCGGGGAATTGAGTGCTCGTGCATCAAAACCAGATTTTTCCCATATAATCAATCCGTCCTTTGGATTGACTGATGAAATCCCATAAACCAGGCTGGAAAAAACAAGGTAATCATGCCCCGAATCATCTGTGTACACGCAGGGCATTGCATGCGAAATAAGGCTTCCATTATTTCTCGGTATTTCCCAGCGTATTTGCCCATTGCCGCGGTCAAGGGCCAACCAACGGCTTTTCAGCCCCTTGTCGTTCGTACGCTGTTCCTGCGTAAAAACCACCAGGTCTTCATACAACATAGGCGACACGCAAGGCCCATGTTTACTGGATATTGGGCCGAATGCTTTCTGCCATTTTTCATCTCCGTCGTGATCGAAGGCAATGAGGGTCAACTCGTTTGATGTCGGCCATATAACAAAAACGCTATCTTCATCCACCGCAGGAGTTGAAGCGGCATAACTATTAAGTCCGTTCATGGGTGATTTCATTAGCTGATAGGTTTTTTCCCAAAGTGTTTTTCCATCAGATGTACTTAGGGCAAGAATAGAAACCCTGGCCTGTTTCTGGTCACAGCAGGTAATGAAGAGCTTGTCGTCCCAGATGACCGGTGAAGAATGGCCTGTGCCGGGCAGATCCGCCGTCCAGAGATAATCCTTCTCGGACCATTTGATGGGAATATTCTTTGCATCACTATGGCCCTGGCCATTAGGGCCGCGAAATCGGGTCCAATTTTGGGCAAAAGCATGGGAGTATATACAAAATGAAAAGGCAAAAACTAAAGCTAACTTTTTTATCATGTCACTCCAATCTTATAACGGTATGGGTCCTTTTGAGAAGGATTATAACATAAATTCCATTATAGTCAATGCGAAAAGGGAGCTATGAACGAACCAGACGGGAGCCTGCCGGGTGCCTTAGATTAAACGATAAACGCAAGCGCTGCTGTTTGGTTCACAAGAAAATATGAGATAATTTGAATATAATAAGATAATGGAGCATATATTATTATAGAAACAACTTCTATCCGAGTGACATAATGCAGAGACTTTGAAGAAATTAAACGGATAGTCCCGAATGGGTCATAGACGAGTATGTACTATCCGATTGTGAAGAAGGGAAAATGATATGGTTACAGCTATTCCGAACCAATCTTCATATGCGATTGGATGGGGGACACTGGCGTTCATAAATGCCGGACTGGCTCAATCAAAAAATCGCAGCGGTTTGACCTGGTTCTTGATCTCTTTACTGCTTGGGCCCATTGCGACATTCTTTATTGTGATATTGGAATCCATAGCAAAGAAGTGAGAAATGCTTATATTAAAGCAGTTCGTATTATGAGAGGAGATTATTTTTATGGCTGAAGAAAATCGCTGTTCTCAGTGTGGGACCATACTATCGACTGATGTTGACATTTTGCAGACTAATCAGATGGAAAAGCATGTCACGCTTGTGGCCGTAATCAACATTGTATTTGGTGCGACAGGGATTTTGATTGGTCTGTTCCTTCTTGTGGTGATTATTTGTGGAGGACTTATATCAGGTGATCCGCAGGCAATGACCATCACCGGAATTGTAGGTACTACGCTATGCGGCTTCTCTCTCCTGCTCTCCGTGCCGGAAGTTATCGGGGGCATAGGGCTTTTGAAACGCAGAGGCTGGGCAAAGATTCTTGTACTTATTATCAGCATTCTTGATCTGGCTAATATCCCCATTCGAATCGCGATTGGTATATATACCATTTGGGTTCTGCTGAACGAAAAGACTGCCCAGTTGTTCACAAATACTTCTACCTCAGACAGGAAATAAAATTGAGTAGAGCCTGACAATCGTTTTTTTTCACCATTACCCTCTCAATACACATTCGTCCTTTAAATGGCCTGCTGGGTACTTTAAATTGGAAGAGGATATTATCTGGCTTAGATTTAAAAGGAGTAGTCCCTGAGATGGTACAATTAAATCCAGACAATTAATTTGTGTCGAAAGGAAGTAATATGCAGATTGATTTTTCCAAAGAGGGGTATAACACCTTCCTCGAAATTCCCGAAATTGTACAAGGTGTTCTATTAGCACACCGAACCGATGAGTTGGAAGGCCGTTACCGGAGATGTCCTGGCGTCCTGCTTGGCGCTTTTGTGCGCCGGACAACGCCCGACTATGCCTTCATGTGAAAAAGCAAACACCGCTCACGGTATCGCAAGCCGCGTTTTTGAACGCGCCCGGCAGGACTCGAACCTGCAACCTTCGGATTCGAAGTCCGCGACTCTATCCAATTGAGCTACGGGCGCATAAATCCATAAGTACTTGATATCTAACAACTTTCCATGTTGTTTGTCAACTCTTCGGAAGAGCTATTTTGTAAATATCACTAAAGCAGTTATTTGTGTTTCCTTTCGTTAAGATAACAAAGTACTAACAAATAACGGCTTGTAAGCAAGTTTAAGCTCACCAGCCTTCGGCTATGATTTCAATTCCACACAGCAGGGGGTCGGCTTTTCCTTCAGTCGTGGGAGTTAGAGTGACTTTCAAATCATCTGTTATGTTAATTCCATTAAATTCCTTTACTACGCTGCGATTTATTTGGCCGGCTTCTTTAATGATATCGAAGGCTTCCGAAACCTGTTTACCCTGTAGTGAGATATTGAATAAACGCCGGCCAACCTCGTATTCCTCAGTCTCAGCGAAGTATAAACGTACGGTATAAGGTCTGGGTTGTTCAAAAGCACCCTTGATGGACTCTTCCTGCCAGGTGGGAATTTTTTCGATGTGCTTGTCGAAGGCGTCAACACTCGATGGATTCCTTCCCGGTTGAATAAACATGCGGATAGAGACTTCCCTAAGCCCTGTTACACCCGAAGCGGTTATCCAGTTATGCTTATCATTGACTTTCGAGCTGTGGGAACGGAACCACTGGGGATTTTTATATTTGGCTCGAATTGGAATATCAGGTGATGGGCCTCCAATACTCGGAAATTCCAACCACAACATATTCTTTTCGGCGTAGCGGTTGCCCGGGGCGCCAAAATTAATTCCTACCCGTTTAACCGGCGTCACCTCATCCGGGACTCGGTAGTAGTCGAAAGTCCAATGGACGACCTCCGGCATATGGACCAGGGCAAGTGATGCCTGATTCTGGTAGCTGCATACGCAGGTCCGGGTATAGTCCGGC
>JACNGQ010000412.1 GCA_014384025.1 Planctomycetota bacterium
AGAAGGATAAGGCCGGGACACCTTTCAAAGTTCCTTTGGCCCTCTAATGTTTCTCCCTCGAGGCGCCCAAAAAGCTAAAACCCATTGACTTTGCCGCTGATGGTATTTTCTTGTGTGGCGCTTGTCATTATCCCAAGTTCATTGATGAAAGTGTAGCCCAGGCCCAGGCCACCGCCGGCAGAGCCGTAAGAATCCTCTCTGCGGACGTTATGGAAATAAGCGGCGTCGTTTCGGTTGTGGACCCGGACAAATGTGCTGCGTGTCTTACCTGTGTCCGGACCTGCCCCTACGATGTGCCTGTAATAAACGATGACGGTGTTGCCGAGATTGAAACAGCTATGTGTCATGGCTGCGGCATTTGCACTTCCGAGTGTCCGGCAAAAGCGATCCAATTAATGCACTACAAAGATGTTCAGGTTATCGCCAAGACCAGGGCGCTTCTTAATGAAACAAACGAATTGGTAGCCAATGAGTGATTTCGAACCTAAAATAGTGGCGTACTGCTGTAACTTCTGTGCCTTCGCGGCCGCTGATTTGGCGGGTGCGATGCGCGTGCAGTACCCTCCGAATGTGAGGATTATCCGGCTGCCCTGTACCGGCAAGGTCGATGCTATACATCTTATGAAGTCTTTCGAAGATGGCGCTGACGGCGTTTTCGTTGCCGGCTGTCTCGAAGGCGAATGTCACTATCTCGAGGGTAATCTCCGGGCGAGAAAGAGAGTTGCCTACGTAAAGAGGCTTCTCACCGAGGTAGGAACGGACCCGCAAAGAATCGAAATGTTTAATCTTTCCTCCGCGATGGGCGGCAAGTTTGCTGAATATGTAGAGGAAATGACAAAGCGAATTAAAGAGATAGGCCCTGCGAATGCCAATGGTCAAAAGGAGCCGCAGAAGCAATGAAAGTTGTGAAACAGGAAAACATAAAGCTCGACAGTAGTTTTGCCCAGGAAATCGCAAAGCTCAGCGGCGAGAACGTTTTTCTCTGCTATCAGTGCAAAAAATGCGCTTCCGGATGCCCGTCTCGAATGTTTATGGACAGCACACCGACCGAGCTGATGCGGTATGCACAGCTCGGAATGGTCGATGAGGCAATGAAGAAAAACACTATCTGGTACTGCGTGTCCTGCCAGACCTGCTCGACAAGGTGTCCGCAGGATATAGATATCGCTCATGTTATCGATACGATGAGAATCATCGGCCAGCAAAAGAAGATAAAGGCCGAAAATAATAAGCTGCCCTTGTTCAACTGGCTCTGGATGACAATGATAAAGTATATGGGAAGGGCCTACGAAGCCGGTCTTGTCGCCTCGCTGAATTTCTTCTCAGGCAAACCTACCAAGGATATGGCTCTGGGTATGAAAATGATGAAAAAGGGCAAGCTCAAACTGTGGCCCTCATTCAGGAAGCCGTTTGCTACGATGAAAATGTTTTCAAGGGCAAAGAAATTAAAGAAATGAAACTCGCATATTATCCAGGTTGTTCGCTGCATTCGAGCAGTGTCGAATATGATATTTCTACGAGGAAAGTCTGCGCGGCTCTGGGAATTGAACTCGTGGAAGTAAAAGACTGGATTTGCTGCGGCTCATCACCTGCGCATCAGTACGATGATTTGATGTCAGTAGCTTTGCCGGCCAAGAACCTTGCGATGGTCCGCCAAACGGATGATTTGAAGCAGGTATGTGCACCCTGCGCTTCATGCTATTCGAGATTGAAGGTTACCCAACAGCGACTAAAAGACGATAACCTGAAAAAAGACGTCGAGAAGGTTATTGATATGGAATATCCCGAAGATATCGAAGTTCTGCACATGCTCGACGTGGTTACAGAAAAGGCGGGTATTGACAATATCAAAGAAAAGGTCGTGAAAAACCTTTCAGGTTTGAAAGTGGCCTGTTACTACGGCTGCCTTATGACAAGGCCCCCGAAAGTAACCGGTAAGAAGCAATATGAAAATCCGACTCAGATGGAATCTCTCGTCGAAGCTCTCGGAGCCGAAGCCGTTGACTGGAACATGAAGACCTTCTGCTGCGGTGCCGCATTTGCATTAACAAAAACCGATGTTGTCCTTGAGCTGACAAAGAAAATCCTGACCGATGCCGAGGCATCAGATGCCGATGCCATCTCGGTCGGCTGTCCGCTCTGCCATGCCAATCTCGACGGCAGACAGACACAGATTAACAGCAAATTCAAGACGAATTTCCACACGCCCATATTTTATTTTACCGAGCTTATGGGTCTGGCTCTGGGAATCGAAGCCAAAGAGCTCGGCATATTAAAGCATATTACAGATGCTGGAAAGTTCCTCAATGAAAGGGCGCTTGTATGATTGTAGCTGACAGAAAACCCCTCGATGAAATACTCAATTCAATAAAGGATTACAAAAAGATCATATTGATGGGCTGCGGCGGATGTGTCACTATATGCTTTTCCGGTGGCGCAAAAGCTGTCGAGCTTCTGGCGTCCCAGATAAAAATGGCACGAAAGAAAGAGGGCAAAGAGATAGAGATAATCGAATGCACACCCGAAAGACAGTGTGAATATGAATTCATCGATGAACTTAAAAAAGAGCTTGAAACGGTTGAGGCGGTTCTCTCGATAGCCTGCGGCGTAGGAGTGCAGGCCATGACCGAGAGGCATCCGGAATCGATAACAATACCGGGCCTGAATACGAAATTTATGGGCTATCCTGTGGAGCACGCGCTTTGGGATGAAAGATGTGCCGGCTGCGGAGACTGTGTACTCGAATGGACCGGCGGTGTATGTCCTATCGCCCGTTGTGCCAAGAAACTGCTGAACGGGCCTTGCGGCGGTTCCGCTGACGGAAAGTGCGAAGTGGATAAGGATACCGAATGTGCCTGGCAGTTGATTTATGACCGGCTCAAAAAACTGGGCAAACTCGATAATCTTACAGTTGTTAGAGAGCCCAAAGACTGGCGCACGAGCACTAACGCAGGACAACGAAAAACAAAGTTCGAAGAGGCCATGCTATGAAATCAGACAGCAGACTCGAAAAAGTTTTAACAGCAGGGGAATTCGCAGTTACCGCCGAGCTTGGCCCGCCCCAGAACGCCAACCCTGAAGCTGTAAAAAAGAAAGCTCAGCATTGCCTTGGAAACGTCGAAGGTGCCAACATAACGGACAACCAGACGGCGATTGTGAGAATGTCAAGTATAGCCGCCGCCGCTATCGCGATATCCTGCGGCGTCGAGCCGGTTGTGCAAATGGTATGCAGAGACAGGAACAGAATCGCAATGCAAAGTGACATCCTCGGAGCTGCCGCCCTTGGAGCTAAGAACCTTCTTTGCCTTTCGGGCGACCATCAGAAATTCGGAAATCACCCACAGGCGGCAAACGTCTTTGATATCGATTCGGTGCAGTTGATTGCGATGGTAAAGAGGATGAGGGACGATAAGCAATTCATTTCAGGCGACCCGATAAAGGAGTACGAGCCGAGATTGTTTATTGGTGCCGTCGAAAATCCATTTGCAGATCCGTTTGAGTACAGGGTGGCGCGCCTGGCCAAAAAAATCAATGCAGGAGCCGATTTTATCCAGACCCAGTGCGTCTTTGACCTTGATAAATTCAGCCGCTGGATGGAGCTTGTTGTCAAAGAAGGTCTGCACAAGAAGGTATATATCCTTGCGGGACTAACGCCCGTCCGTTCTCACAGGGCACTTAAATATATGAAGAGTGAAGTTGCGGGAATGAGCATACCCGATGAGCTTATCACGAGAATGGAGTCTGCAGAAGACGCCAAAGAAGAAGGAATCATAATTTGCCTTGAGATGATAGAAAAGATTAAGAATATCGAGGGGGTTTCCGGTATTCATCTTATGCCTATTGGCTGGGAGAGTATTACGCCTGTTATTCTTGAGCGGGCTGGTTTACTGCCGCGTCCACAGGTTTAGTTGCCCGGCGGCTAACACAATCATTTGAGCTGCCGGCTGCGTGTGTGAAATATTTTACTGGCGCTCTGTAAGTGCCTGTTTTATAATGACTTATG
>JACNGQ010000196.1 GCA_014384025.1 Planctomycetota bacterium
AACTATGAGAACTGGAGTAGCCATTCAAACCTCCAACTACAATTGGGACAACGTCCAAAGCTCTGGTATCAGAGAGGGTTAATCTACTTTTCAACATTAAGATGGCTATTGTATATAATAAGATGAAAAGAGATAAAAATAACAGCGTACTGACCACATGTATCTGGAGTGAGGAGAGTCGGGAAGGGTAAGGTTCAGATTTCTCGGCATGATCAACTTTGTACAATGATTCTCGTCGTTCGTCCATAGGGGGATGAAAACTGAAGGCTACCTTCCACATCCTTGAAAGGCCGTTATTTCCATGAGTATAAGTTTTAGGTTCCGACCAGCCCAGTTTTGCAATGGAGCTGATGGCTAATTTCTTGTAATTTAACAGCTTAGTATATCGGTTAGATTTAGTTACGAACATGCTAAAGAAGGCCGTCAAATATTCGATGGGTGAAGCGACATTTTGCTCAGTTCGCTCAGCAAGCTTGTACAAAGCGGCTGTTGTGAACAAGAGGGAGCTCCGAGTATCCGCTGCGAACTCACGATTCCTTGAGATCGATGCAATAGTCCATTTTAAGATTGGAAGGCTTATAAATGTAAGCAATAGAGAGGCTAGCACTATTCTTATTACAGGCTGTTGCCAAAAGAATATTCCCGAGAAGGCGATAAATATGCTTGCAAAAATAAGAATTATTTTCATATCTTTGTAAAACAAAGTCAGCCACGTCATTACCACACAGTCCCCATTTCTAATATGTGATAATTCATGACCAATAACAAATTTTATGAGAGAATGAGCCGTTTTTTCATCACCTCTCGAGGCATCGAGACAAATATTCTCGAAGTTCCTTGGTAAAACTATTGTCGCATGTCTGGATGACCTTCCATAGCAGAACGGCGTCCTATTGTCAGAGACAATACGGAGAGTAGGGACATGTGACAAACCTAGGTCATCAGCTATCGATTCAACGAGCTTTTGTAATCTTGAGGAAGCTAGTACAGCAGATGTTCCAACGATATACCTGAGACGAAGGTCTATTACGATTATGCCTCCTAACCCAACAATAAGAACAGATACTGCAGGAATTGCCGACATTAGGAGCAACAAATCTCCTGTCCTAAAAGCAGCTGATATAACCGTACCTGCGCTAGCAAAATTTTGAATCATTATTGCCAAACAAAGTGTAATGGCCGCTGATGAGGACACTTTCGTTTCGCCCAGTCCAACAATGTCTCGAACGCGTCGATAACCAAGACTAATGAAATTCCAGGTAATGGGAGCTCCAAGCGAGATAGTAAATGCCAAGAGCAATATTGATTTCGCTACAGTCTTGCTATCAACCATCCTCTATTACCTTACAACGAACTTATTCTATAGGTTTTCTTAAAATATGTTTATAATACAGCCTAGAGCATCAAGCAACACTTCTATTTCATATGTTCTGTTTTAATGAATTATACAATTAAGTTTTCTTAGTAGTTGCCTGAGTTGAAAGATTCGTTAGGAATCCTAAATATTACACGCAATAGTCATATATCAATGGAGAAAACTATGCGGAAATACTTGAGCGTCGAAATAATGAAAAAACACACTTGACAGGATTTTGGATTTTATTGAAAGTAAACCCGGGAAAAATCATATTGATACGTTGAGAAAGTTACCTGGATTTCCTTAACCTTTTCTTTGTAAAACTCTTTTCTTAGAGTACTATGCCGATATTGATCTTGCGTTGGGTGTTGTATGGGTGACTGAGTGTACAGTTCGCTTTAAAAGGGCTACAACCAAACTACAACCAAAAGATGGGATATCTACCAATATGTGCGGTATCTACCACTTCTTAAATGCTTAAAACACTGATATTTATGGAAAAATTAGGATTTGAGGAAGAATTAGCAATCCGTTGCCAACAGAATCCTGATAATACACCTTTTGATATTGCGAGAAGCTACATGAAAGACTACTATGACTTCTCGGATTCCGAAAAATTTAAGTTCAAAGGGCCAAAATTTGTAAAAGCCATAAAATCAATTTTCTGTTTAATGAAAACGACCATTCCAGGTAGTCATCCTGTCGGCTTGACCAAAAATTTTGTAAATGATGAAGCTATGAGAACAAGATGGAATACCTTCTTGGAAAGAAATCATTTGTTCTGCCCAAAAGACCTTGGTGATAGGGTACTAACGTATAGACACAATTTATAGATGTCCAATGTTAAAGACACTAAAAGATGGATAGTGGAGAATCGGCAAATACTGCTATATTAGTTGTAAGTACGGTAATCCTATTTGGAATCCCCTCAGTGTGGTGTATTGTTAATTTTGGTTTTCAGGCAGCGAAGGACATTGTTGGTCTGAGTGAAACAAAAATTGCGGCGATCACATCCTTAATCATCTGTATGTCAATTTTAATACTGAACATCGCTGCAGCTGTCATAATTATAGTGCAAGCGCAGCAGTCTGAAAACTTCTGGTTGCTCGTCTTAGCTATTCCTCCTTTATCTGTTATTGTTGCAGGAATTGGAGCTATTCTTTTCACAGATTACCATTTTAGGCGAAAATATGAATCGTCCCATTCATCATTTCCCCCAAGAATACAAAATATTGTTCAATCGATAGCAGACGAATTAGATCTTCCAAAAGCGCCTAGCCTGTATGTTACTACCAATAATAGATCTCCATTTTGTTACGGCAGGTCATCTAACTCCGCAAAATTGTTTTTACCGGAAAACTTTGAGAAGATTTGCATGGATGCTGCAGAAGGTAGAGAAGAGAAAACAAGTCTTCTTATGCGATTTATAATCGCTCATGAATTATCTCATATCAAAAACGGTGATTGTACGATCATGACTTGTCTGACTCTATTCTACAGGTATATGAGAGTAGCTATAGCATTTGCAGGTGTATGCATTCTCTTTTCAACACTAATTAATTTAGAACAATCCCTTATCGTGATTTTGAAAGCATCCTTTTTACTTACTGTGATAAGCATTCCTTGTCTAAAGTGGACAATCGCAATGATTTCACGGAATCGAGAATTCTCAGCTGACGCAAGAAGCTCTCTTTTGTTTGATAGAACAACTTTGCACAAGTTAGTAGGAGAAAAGCGGCACGATCTTATTAGTGCTTTTGAATACATAACAATCTTTTTAAGCATGCAACTCCATACTTCGTCTTCACCATTTAAGTTCAAAAGAACAATTAAGTCAGATTTTGGCATAGTCGCGGAATTGGGATGGGCAGAACCGAGAGTCAGTCTGCATCTCGAAAACTATTTTTCAAGAATATGGAATCGAGCATTTTGTTTCCATCCAAAAATATCTAAGCGCCGAGAAGTTCTTCTTAAGGCGACAAGCACTCGTGATTTACAGCCATACCCCTCTCAGCTTTCCTCGGTGCAAATACATGTTGTTAGCACGCTTTGTTTTTTGGCTCTATTCACAACTTTATATATAGTGGTTTTTCCCGTGTTGAGAAGCGGTTTGGCCCTATCTGAAAGCCGAAAATCAACGCTAGGTGTTTTAGTTGGTGTGATGTTATTGGTGTTCGCATTCTTTCCGGCAATAGTTCATTCTGTACCTGCAAGAATTTCGAGCATCAAATTTGGAGAAAAAGTCGATCACTTTAAAACCTTGGGAAAGCGGTATACAATTGGAGCCATATTTGGTTTTATTGTTTTAGTACCTCTTCTTTTATTACTCATGGTAATATTACCTCAAGAATTATTCGGGGACGTAGTAAACAGATATATTTCTATTGTTGCCTCATGTGTTGTTTGTCAAATTATAGGATTAGGGTGTACTTTTGGGCTCACCTTAGCTGCATACACTGGGACAAGCTCTAATTCCACAAGGAGAATTTTCAATCATAAAGATTTCTTTACTTTATATTGTCTTTATGTTTATGGTAACAGCCCCTATTATCTGGATATTTAACATATTATCATTTCTTCTTGGGTGCGCTGTTGGTTGCTTAGTCTTTATGTATATGATTGGTAAAATTGAGGTAGGAAACAATCTTAGACGCGTAATCGCGGTAAAGCTTGGGCATCTATCAGTAAAGCTTGAGGGACACAACTATATCAAATGGTGTTACCTGCTACTTTTTATCTTACTCCCACTATCTTTTTCGGTGTCATCATGGTTAACCGCAATTATATCGTGGCCTTTTGTTTCTTATTTTATAGCATTAGAAAAGAACTCAGGATTCGTGTTACTGTTTTGTTTTTTGTTTATGCTTTTAATGCTTACCATAACCTATGTTTTTGTAAGATTAGATAAGAAGAGAAAGACACAATGTTTGGCAGTAGATATTTCTAACATCTATTCCTATGTGACAATTTTGCGGTGTACTAGTATTGAAACCAAAGAAAACTTGAGCAAAAAGTTTATCATAAGATTCCGTAATGCCCGAAATTCCGATGGAGTATATCCATGCTACTATAATTCTTCAATTGCTTGTATTGAAACTAATTACGAAATAATTTCTGCGTTAGATAACATCAATATAGAGCTTATTGACCCTAAACAGATGATACTGTGGATTATGAAATGTCACTGTACTGATGGGGGGGATATGGCCTCTGGCCAAGAGGGAGTCCGAGGCTTTGTGCTACATATTGGGCTCTGGCTATTTTAATGAGGTTCGAAGATTTCTGTCCCGAAGATCACGGTAAGGATCTCAATTGGATACTTAGCCAACAAAAATTAGAAGGATATTTTGTAGATCCTTTCAGTTCATATCCCAAGATACAACAAACTTGGTATGCTGTACAGAGTCTAAAAAAGCTGGAAGCATTAGATCTGTTGGCGAAAAGCAAGCTTCCTACATTGATAAGAGCACTTTTGCGAGATGCGAAGGTAGATATTTTTGAGACAGTCTATGGAATTGAGATATTGTATGCTATTGGAGAACTGGATAGGCAAATCTGTGTGGACGGTTATAAACGGTTTGTAGAATCTTGGTCGACAAGAATTCAACATTTACCCGTTGGGCCAAATCTATTTCTATTGGACTTTTATTCCCGACTTTTAAAAATGACCAAAGATATTCATATTGAAAAAAGTAAAGCTATAATGAAAAAGTTAAGTGAGCGGGTTTCTTCAGCGTTTGACTCATATTTGGGAATATGAAAAGGGCTGGAGGAGTAAGCAAATGGCTTGTTAGATAAAATTGCAATTTTAGGAATTATTAGGAAAGATTTCCAACCTCTTTGACCATCACTGTCATTATATTTGTTTTAATGATCTGCTTGTTTGAAGAAATACTACAACCATACTACAACCCAAAGATATGATATCTGACAATATATACGATATCTACCTCTTGCTAAATGCTGAAATCAGCGATACTTGTGAAAAAAAGGAGATTTGAGGAAGAATTTCAAGACCGTCGCGATCAACCACTCTGCCACTGCTCCGGAATCAGCTCAATGTGCTGTCTAATATATATTCGGATTAGACGTCTCATTTTGAGCAAATTTTCAACCATTTTATGCTGGAAAGGCGATTTTGCAAGAAAAATCAGCGGAATTGATATTTTCAGAAAAATTTGAAAAAAATAATAAAACATTATTTTATAGTTGACGTAGCATAGTATGTATAGCATAATATGCGAAACATAACATAAGACTGGAATTATTGAAGGAGATATTTTTATGAAATTTGAAAGTCAACTATTGAAAGGGATTGCACCGGTGGTGGTTCTGGAGATTCTATCGCGTGGGCCAATGTACGGGTATGAATTGAGCCAGGCCATAGAGCAGCGGAGCGGAGAGATTCTTACGCTCGGTAAGGGGACACTGTACCCGCTGCTTTATAATCTGGAGGCGAAGAGGCTGGTTAAAGGCAAGTGGGAGAATAACCAGTCCAGCCGGAAGAGAAGATATTATTCCATTACCGGAAGGGGCAAAGACCAATTAGCGAAGCAAAAAGCACAGCTTAAAGAACTTACGACCGGTCTGAATCTCGTCTTCGGCGGTGCGATTGCGATGGCGTGAACTGTATTTAATCGAAGATTTTGCCGGCGGTATATTAGGGACAATATGATACATGAGGTGATTTGATGAGAATCAAAAAGCTTTTTGTGAGAATGTTGGTTGCGGTTACTCTGGGTTTATGCGCAGGGATTGTAATGGAGTATAGCACTGCAGGATTAAAATTTCCTACATTTTTGATAATTGGGATAATTGCAGGTATCTTCGTTGAATTAGTTGTTGAAGTTCTTCGCGGCGCACTCACAATCGCAAGAGAAGATTTAAGGAAACTGAAAAAAACTGTTCTGAGAATCTTAATTGCAACCTCTATAGGTTTGTTGGCGGGCATAATACTGGATTTTGCCGCTATTTGGGCGGCCTTTCCCCTATTTTGTATCTTGGGAGTACTTTTAGGTGCCACGTTTGGAATCACAATTGAAGTCATCCGATATCATCGCTTGATGAATAAAGCTTTCCTTGAAGGTAAAGGGCTGGGTATGGAGCAGTTGCCGGTCAGTACCGCCGAATTGATAAGGCTGGTCATTAAAAAGATGCGCTATCATAAAGAAGTCCGTACCGAGGTAATGGCGGAACTTGCGGCGCATTTCGAAGATGAGTTAAAAGACTGCGTGACTGATGAAGCGAAGGAGCAGAAAGCGAAGGAGCTTATTGCCGAGTTTGGTGATGCGAAATTGTTAGCTGTTTTATTACGGCGGGCCAAGAAACGCTGCCGTCCGCTCTGGCGAACGATGGTCGCAAGGACATTTCAGGCGGTTGGCGCGTTAATCCTGTGTATTATCGTTTATGCTGTCTGGTTTTCTACAGGCAAGCCTACTATAAGCGTAGATTATCTGGCGCTGCTTAACCAATTGAGCAGACCTGAGGTTCGGGATGAAGATAATGCCTGGCCTCATTATGAACAAGCAATCGAGCTATATATCGAGCCGGATCAAAGAATTTTGGAACTGACGGCACGTCCGCGAGAAGATTTCAGAAAAAGATTTTACTTCAGTGATTTAAATAAAAACAAGCAGGACATGTTTCGTAAATGGCTCAAAGAAAATGAGTCTGATTGGAATTCTCTGGAACTTTCTCAAAAACAGCTATTCGAAAAATGTTTCAATGAAGGCCTGGTGCCGTATCTTGATCTTCTTCCTGTTTATATGAGAGTGGATAAATCCAGGCGATACTGTGTATTTGACTACGCTGTTAAGGATTTTATTTGGAGGATTGAGAGGCAGCAGGCCAGTGGAAAGCCTGTTAACCTGCCGGAATATCTTGAAAATGAGATGATGATAGAAATGGAGATGGAGAGAGGGGGATACTACGGAGGTGGCTTCGTGGTGGGGCGGGACTACAGTGATGATCCACAAATTCAACGAAAAATCACAATGGATCTGGACATTCCTCTTGATTCAGAGGTAATTTCCTTGTTTGGTTCAGTTACACAAAAAGAGCTTTCAGTTTCACAAGAAGAGCTTAAAAAGATAAAAAGAGGTATTAATGCTGGTGTAATCAAAGAGTGGATTGACAGTCCTCCGGTTGCTGCCAAAAGTTTATTTGATTACCTTTTACCTTTTGAAAAGAAATTGATTGTAAAATGGGTTGCGGATAATGAGACAGCCTGGCGAGAATTTGTGGCCGGCAGCTCAAAATCATATTGTTACAGGGAATTTCAGCATCAAGATGGAATTGAAGACAAGCTCCTTTGGAATATCGGCATTTCGCATTTTAACAGCATAAAGCGTTTGACAAGGGTGGGAATCTGGCGGTCACGAATTGGTTTAGACCAAGGGCAGATACAGCAGAGCATAGATGATTGCGTAGCCGTTGCCAAAGCCGGCAGCCATTGGCAGGGAAGGGGAACAATAGTAGAACAGTTGGTAGGGCTTTCCATCGTAAGGATTGCCTATGATGAAATATTCCCTATCCTTGCGACTCAGAGATTTTCGGCTGACCAGTTGAAACGATTACAAAATCAGTTATCACAATTTTATCCACAAGGTTATCCGCTAATAGACATGGAAGGTGAAAGAATAGCGTTTATGGACACAATTCAGCGTTTATTTACTGATGGAGGTCCCGGTGGGGGCCACTTAATTCCTCAAAAGACAGGGATGTTCGGTGATATGTATGAGGGTGTAGTGGAAATAGCGGATGATATACCAGTTGGGAAGAAAATTTTTGAGAGTGCAGCTTTGACATCCATGTGTTTGCTTCACGCTCGGCGCGATGCAACAGTATCGACGGCTGAGCGGATTTATGAGCAGCAAGTCGAGATTGTCGGGATGAGTCCTTACGAAAGGCACAAACGCGATGTTGGTTCAATTGAGGATGTCTATTTGTCTATGCCTAAGTACCGATATGTACTGCTGAAATATCTAATGCCCGCGGTAGAACGTATTTCTGAACTGTTATACCAGGGTAAGGCGTTGCATGAAGCGACGATAGCGATATTAGCGATTCAGCGGTGGCGGCTGGAGAAAGAGGAGTATCCGGCGACTTTGGATGAACTAATTGAGGCCGGTTATCTCAAAGAGTTGCCTAAAGATCCGTATAGTGACAAAACCCTCATCTACAAAAAGACCGGAGATAATTTTGTCCTGTATAGTATCGGCCGTAATTTCGAAGATGACGGTGGAAAGGTTTATGAAAAGGATGGAGATGTGCAGAAGTGGGGGGCACATGATGATGGCGATTGGGTTTTCTGGCCGATGTCAAAACAGTAAGTAAAGTAATAGCGGCGGTTGAGAGAAATACATCCGAGAAAAAACTGATATTGAGTTCTTGAAATTACATTTCACAGGGCTTATCATATCCTTTACATTAAAGTGTGCCTTAGGCTAATCAAGAAAACGTTTTTACGGGAGGTACTTATGAGTTCCGGAAGATGCCCTTTAAAGTGCAACTGTAATCATAATCTTAATCGGCGGCAATTCATACGCGGCTCAGCCGGATTGGTGGCGGGTTCTTTATTATTGCAGGGCAGTAATACATTTGCGGGAGAACCGATGATAACACGGAATCCCATCCGTGCCTGTGGGCCGGCCTCAAAATACGTCCCGATAATCAAGGCGGCATTTGTACGTCGAAAAGAAGAGTATGGGATGCTATGGCCCGGTGCCGTATATGACGGAAAAGCAGCTCTAAAAATGTACAGAGACAAAATGATAAGTACAGCTAAGAAACTCGGAGCGAAATTTGACCTTCGCAGCATACCTATCTATAGTCTTGCAGAGGCTGAAAGCTGGATTGCAGAAGCCGAGAGAGAAAATGTTGATGGCCTGATGCTGGTAATGATGGATCGTCAGAAACACTCCTGGCCGAGTGCTCAGAAAGTTGCTAAAAGCAGTATTCCATCGATTATTTATTCTCCGCTGGGCACGTCCTTTACTACCAATACCATAAATCTGGCTGAGACGCTCGGTTGTGTGATTTATTCAACCAATGATTTCAGCCAGGCTGCTTATGGGATGAAGATGCTCTGTGCGGCGGCCAAGATGCGCAAAACACGCTGTGTTGTGATTAAAGGGCGGAGTCGGTCGGAAGCGTTGCTTGCAGATACGGGCATTAAAATGCGGGTCGTGCCGGCGACCACGTTTATCGAGTATTACAACCAGACTGCTGACAGTAAAGACATCCGGGCGATGGCTGATGATTATCTCCGCCGTGCTCGCAGGACTACAGGTGCAACAAAGCAGGATGTCATTAACGGCGTCAAGAGTTACTACGTAGCCGGTAAGATTCTCGAAAACGAGCAGGCCGATGCAATAACGATGGATTGTCTGGGCGCCCTTGGTCAAATTAAAGTGAGCCTTCCCTGCATTGCCTGGTCGCGGATGAATGATGACGGGATACCCGCAGCCTGCGAGGCCGATTATGGTGCGGTTGCTTCGCATATAATAACACAGTATCTGTTTGATAGGCCGGGATTCCAGCAGGACCCGGTGGCTGACACCGCCGATGACTCCATTATTGGAGCACATTGTTCGTGTCCGACAAAGCTTAATGGTTTTAAGTCCGGACCTGAGCCGTTCGACCTTATGCACCATCACGGAAATCGGGATGCTGTGCCTCGTACGCTCTGGCTAAAGGGACAGCGGGTTACAAGTATTGATCTGCTGCCGGGCAAAGGAGACGGCTCTTCCAAAACCGATACACCTTCGCAGGTGTTGATTTCAGCCGGTACTGTTCTTGAGAATATGGATGTGCCTCCGAGCGGCGGATGTGTCGTTTCAGTCAAGATTAAATTTGACGGCAATCAGGAAGTACTGAGCTTCCCCGGTTTTCATCAGATATTCTTTTACGGCGACTATAAACACCAGATGAGAGATTTCTGCCAATTATGTAAATTCGATGCACAGGTTGTCTAAATGATGTTGTGTCAGCGGGATATGTGAAGATATTTTTAGTCAAATGAAAACCGAGCAAGCTTTATTTGCCTGCTCGGGTTGGATGTATCAAAAAAACTTTCGCAAGAGGAATTTTTACTGGCCCTGGGTTATAGTTCGCTGGGCTTTGCGCATGCGTCGGCGGTTCTTTTCCGAGGGTTTTTCGTAATAAGCATTGCGTTTCATATCTCTGATTAGCCCCTCTTTTTCGCACAACTTTTTAAAGCGTCTTAACATTGACTGTACTGATTCACCAGCACGCGATTTAACTTTCAGCATAAAAAACCAAACACCTTTCCTGTGCTTATAATCTCTTGTTACAAGCAATCTCAAAATAATATTACGTATTTAATTTGTCAAAAAACGTTATTTTGATTACTTTAAGGTATATTTTTCAGTTTTTCAAGCTAAAAAATGTCAGCTTTCAGTTTTTGGTTAAAATTGATGTTTTTAGTCGATAAAACTGAAAAAATGACCAAAAATAATTTAAATTTGCCATAATTTGAGGATTTCTTGAGAGATATGAGCAAATATGTTAAAATAAAGGATTAATTTTTGGAGGTATGTAGTATTTGGAGAAATTTCGTCAGACGCTAAGAGTAAGAAAAGAGCGTGCGATTCTGGTCGCCGCAATCCCACGTCGCAGCGATGAAGCGGGTGATTTGTCAGAACTCACAGCCTTAGCCGAGAGTGCTGGTGCTGTTGTCGTGGACAGATTCCAGCAGAAAATCCACACAATCAAACCGGCTACTTATATAGGCAAAGGCAAAGCAAGCCAGCTTTCCGGCAGGGTTAAGAGATTCAATGCCGACGTTGTGATATTTGATCATGACTTGTCTCCGGGGCAAATCCGTGAGCTTGAGAAGATTGTCGAAGTAAAGGTCCTCGATCGCAGCGAACTTATTCTGGATATATTTGCCACGAGGGCAAAGACCAAACAGGCTAAACTACAGGTAGATTTGGCCCAGTTGGAATATACATATCCACGATTGGCCCGTATGTGGTCGCACTTAGACAGTGTAGCAGGGGCTGGTGGGGCAACGGCTGCAGGTGCGGTCGGTGGTATAGGAACCAGAGGCACGGGCGAACAGCAGTTGGAGATTGACCGGCGATTAGTCAGCAAAAGAATTACGGAACTAAAACGCGAACTTATAAATATCGACAAACGCAGGCTTCGCGAAATTAACGGCCGAAGAGGGTTATTTAAAATCTGCCTGGTCGGCTATACCAACGCGGGCAAAAGCACACTTTTAAACACACTTACTGATGCGGAGGTCTTTGTCGAGGACCGGTTGTTTGCAACGCTTGATACTCGAACAAGAAGATGGTCACCGGCACAAGGGGTTGAGGTGTTGTTAAGTGATACTGTCGGTTTTGTGAAAAATTTGCCGCATCAATTAGTCGCCTCATTCAAGGCAACTCTGGAAGAGGCAGTCAATGCTGATTTACTCCTGCATATTATCGATGTGGCAAATCCCGATGCTCTCAAGCAAATCGAGTCGGTAAATAACGTTCTTAAAGAAATAGACTGCGGGGAAAAACCTGTGTTGGAAATATTTAACAAGGTCGATGTTGTCAGAGAAATCAGCGACCTTGAGATACTTCAGACGCTATACCCCGATGCGGTAAGTATATCAGCCAAAACCTGCTACGGTCTTGAGGAATTGAGCGAAGCAGTCATTTCAAGATACAGGGGCACTGAGCTTGTGCTTCGGGTCGTAAGCAGCCAGTCGAACGGCAAGGTTCAGAGTTTTCTGCGAGCGCACGGCCGGATTATCAACGAACAATACCAGGACAGCTCCGTTCTGATTGAAGCCAGGCTCGGGCGAAATCAACTACCCGAACTTAAACGGCTGCATCCCGAAAACCTCGAAATCCTACAGGGCTGACCACTGTTATTCGGCGGATGTCACTTTTGGATGGTTTTTTTCCATAGCTTTGCCGGAGATTGGCCTTATACTGCAGGATTTGTGTGTGCAATGTGCGAAAACAAGCGGATGCAGGATAAAAGACTTGCAAGCTTCGCCGTTAATAAAATAGAATGAAGCAGTCCCGGAAATCCTAAAATCCATATAATGTTTTTCAAGAAGCAGGCCAAGTAACAGGAGGCAAATTATGAAGTGGAGAATCCGAAGTCTAATAATTATTTCTTTAGCTCTTTGTGTCACTGAATCCTATGCCATTGAGGGTGTCGAAATTATTCCAGATGTCGTATATGGGCATAAGCATGGCATGGCTTTGACTTTCGATGTGTTCAAGCCCAAACAGGAGGCCAAAGGAATAGGCATTCTTTTTATGGTCAGCGGCGGCTGGCGTTCCAGATGGCGTTCGCCGGAACAGAGCATAGGCTGGTTCAAACCGATGTTAGATAAAGGCTTTACAGTATTTGCCGTGCGTCACGGCAGCAGTCCGAAGTATGTGATTCCCGAAATCGTCGAGGATGTTCGCCGCAGCGTGCGTTTTGTCCGCCTGCGAGCAAAGAAGTTCGGCGTCGATCCCGAGCGACTTGGGGTTGCCGGCGGCAGCGCCGGAGGGCATTTATCTTTGATGTTGGGTACGACTTCCGACGATGGTGACCCGAACTCGAAAGATGAAGTTCTTCGCATCAGCGATCGAGTCGCCGCTGTGGTGGCTTATTTTCCGCCAACCGATATTCGTCCATGGATTAACAAACTTCCGGATTATCCTGCTTTGAATTTCGAAGAAGAGAAGGGGGCGGCCTGTTCGCCTTTGCTACATGTTTCCAGAGACGATCCGCCCACACTGCTTATTCATGGTGACAAAGATGAGTTGGTGCCGCTCGAACACAGTGAGAAAATCCTGGCGGAATTCAAGAAGCAAAAAGTAACCACTGAGCTTTTGGTTATCAAGGGTGCCGGTCATGGATTTCGAGGTGAAGACGGCGAGCGTGCATCCGAGGTTATGGTGGGCTGGTTCGAGAAGCATTTACTAAAAGAGATGAATTGAGGAAGCTCCTTGCGAGAATCAATCTCGCTCGTTCTCACAACAAAAGCACTTTTGAAACCGGCTTAGATATTTTCCTTGATTTCCGGGCACAAAAAGTATATGGTTTATTTGTGTGCGACAATTCGTAATTTCAGAAACTACAGATGCGGTATGGATGAAAGAAGAGGATTCACTTTAATAGAGCTTTTGGTAGTAATAGCAATAATTGCGGTGTTAATGGCCATATTGATGCCTTCGCTCCAGGCGGCCAAGCGGCTGGCTTCAAGTTCAGCCTGCCTTGCCAACGAAAAGACTCTGTTGGCTGCATGGATAATGTATGCCGATGACAACGATGGCTGGCTTGTCAGCAACAGGGCATGCTACGATAACGCGACCGATAAAGTCCCCTGGGTTCATCGGCCAAAGGATGTAGCGGGAAGCGATCTGTCTTATAATCCGGCGCCATCGAGTATCACGAAAGAGGATCGCTTTCGCGGGATCCAGGCAGGGACCTTGTGGAAGTATGTCAAGGACGTAGATGCCTATCACTGTCCGGGTGACAACCGCAAGAGCACCCAGCGGCCCCCGCGTGATTGTTGGCGCAGCTATAGTATTAGTTATGCCTTTGGATTTGATCCAATTGACCAGTATCAAGGCCAGGCGTATCGAAAAATGCAGGAAGTCATAAACGGGGCACAATATTATGTTTTTGTTGAGGAAGAGCACAATGGCAGCCGCTACGGAGAAAATGAAGGGGGATGGCACCTGCTGGGCCGAAATCTCATGAATCCCGGCTCGTGGGCATTCTATGATCCGTTAGCGTCCTACCACTTAAAGTCGAGCACGTTCGGATTTGCCGACGGGCACGCAAGCCGACGCAAATGGATGGATGAGCGAACCCTTGAGTTTATTCAGACGAACAAGGATAATCCAAGCTCCCATTCGGGCATTGATACACCTTCACCCGGTAACGAAGACCTGCGTTGGTTGATAGAACACTTTTGGTCGAAAAAACGTGTAAATTAATTGGATCGACAAGGAGTATTATTTCCTTGTACAAAAGCAGCTTAGCGTTCTAAGCTAAAGGTGCGATATGAGTGTAAGAAAAGCATTCACACTTATCGAACTGTTAGTAGTGATTGCCATTATTGCTTTATTGATGGGCATTCTCCTGCCTGCACTCAGTGCTGTCCGAGAACAGAGCCGACGGACTGTTTGTGGCGTCAATGAGAAGAACATGGGGCTGGGATTGCAACTGTATGCCAATGACAATGATGGCAAGCTGCCACTTAATGAGGTGGACCGCTGGTTGTTTGACGTTTCATACTGGACTACGGACATCATTCTTCGAACGGGAGCATTTGACCGCCATATATTCTACTGTCCTTCCTGGTCTCAGAGAGACAATATAATCTTTTGGCGCTACGGGGAGAATCTACCGGCCGGGACGCCGGAGAGCTATGACCGAGCTGAGCCGGCGACTGAATCAACCCGTAAGAATTATCACAGGATTATGGGATACTTCTGGCTCATTGATACGGTCGCGGGCAGACAAAATCCGCCTATGAGTCCGGACAATCAGCACAAGGAATGGGTTAGGTCCCTAATCGACACGAAGAGATCTGCCGCGACGGTTGAGCTTATTACCGATGTCACTGCAAGTAATGGGGCGGACAGGTTACAATCCGATTTTACCAAGGCGACCGGCGGCTGTTGGTCACGCTGGCAGGTCTATGACAGAACGAACCATATAAAAGGAGGGCCCCAGGCTACCGGGAGTAATGTCCTTTTTGTTGACGGGCACGTGCAGTGGCGCAATTTCAATGAAATGGAGCACCGATGGTTCTGGCAGAATAGTGGTAATCCATGTTTCTGGTGGTAAAGTGATAGATTCTAAGTTTTAGGACCTGCTTTTTGATGGGCGGTTTGAGAATTACTTGTCCTCTTCTTTCTTACCGCCCAAGAGCCCTCCAAGTCCTTTAAGAAGCCCCTCGGGTTTCTTCAGAGCATCTTTAATTTCCTCAGGGACTTTATCGCCGAGCTTTTCGTCTATTTGTTTTCCGAGCTGACTGTCAATTTCGTTGGCAAGTCTGTCTTTTCCGGCCTGAACGAGCGCCTTTTTGAATCCATCCGTCAGGCCTTTGACGTCGAAGACCAGGCGCGGTTCGGTGACAGGGCCGACAACCCGTATTGTTGTTTTTAGGTCATTTAAGGCTTCGAACGCCTGAGAGGTTGTGTCGGAGCCTAAACCCAGGACACCCTTTCCCTGACCTTTGGCTTTTAGGCTACTGATGGCAATATCCAAAGTAAGGTCGATGGACTCATTGGTAGCTGTCCCGCTGAATTGACCTGAAGCAAGACCAGATTCGAACATCAGGCCCACATCGCTGCTTAGGCCTGATTGTATTTTTGACATATCGAAGCTGTTGAAAGTTCCAGAAAGTTTGGGGGCCTGGTCTTTTGTGCTGTAGTCGATTGTAACATTTATAGAGGCGGGGGTATCATATGAGGTCATCTCGAATGTAATCGGCAGTTTGGCGGTCTTTGGGGAGTCACTCAGATTTGTCAAAAGAACTTTGCTGTTGCCGAAGATGGGCCATGATATCTGGACTTTGTCAAGTATGGCTTGTTTGGCCATTATTCGAGGCGATGCTGGTACGAGAGCTCTAGCCTGAAGATATTCAAGATACTTTTGGGGGATTTGCTTTACTTGAGCTGTAGTTTTCTTGCCGTCGGCTTTTGGCAGCCACCTGCGGAGTTTTTGCAGCTTTTCCTTAAGGGCTTTTGCATCTTTTAAGTAGGTATCAAGCTTGGCAAAATCGATATTCTCGAGCTTAAAGTCATTTGAGTCAAATATGGCAGGCTTTTCCTGAGTATTGGATTCAGGGATAGTGCCCGGCGTAGAACGCTGCTGGTCGAATTTGATATTGGACAGTTCCACCTTCTCCATCACCAGCTTGCCCAGAAGCAGGTTGTACAGACTGGCATCTGCAGCAACTTTTTCGATAGATAGCTGATTGTTTTGCGGTTTCTGTGGGTCAGTAACCTGTATCCCTGAGGCTGATACGGAACCTGTCAGGGCTGAGAGATTGAGGCTTTCGAGATTCACTTCGGCGCCATTGGCCTGCGTCATTTTTCTTGAGGCATAATCCTTTATTGTGCTGTCTTTGATTAAATAAGTTACTATCACTGAAGCAACAAGGACTATTGCGGCCAAAGCGACACCAGCCTTTCGGATGTACTTTGTTTTCGCGGCAAAGAGAGATTTGGCATCTTTGGTACGTTTTCCAACCAGCACCCTGTCCATGATGCGCACCCAGCGATTTGAATACCATTTCCTGAACTTATCAGAGCCTTCTTCGAATTTTAAGAGCTTACGGCGAAAACCTATGACTGAGCGGGCCATAAGAAGTCCGGCAATGGCGCCGATAATCGGACCGAGGACGATGGCACCAGTTACCGAGTATCTGTTGAAATCTGTTATTCCTATCAGCGGGACGGATTCCAATAAGCCCAATACAAAAGACATATGGGCCTGCATCCATGCCCCTACATGGTACAAAACCGGTGCGGCTGCGAAGCAGAGACTCTTGGCTAATGCGCCCGACAAAAGAAACAGGCCGGTGTGAATATTCATGATGAGCATCACTATCACTATTACGGTGTGGAGGCCGGACCAGCCCGGTATAAGACCAAAGCAGAAACCCACCATTACCGAAAGAAAGATAATGGGTGGGGAGACGCCGCCCCGGAGTACCGCTAAAAGTTTACGGATGAATTTCGGAAGAATCATATTTCCACCCCTTTCTGATAAATAATACAACTCTGTTCTCTGTTCATACCCGCCGGGCGATTATAACAAATCCAAAGGAAAGGCGACAATGGAAATTACAACTTTTTCTGCAATTGTTTTTATTGAGAGCGATTTAGTTATCATACTTAAAAGTTTGTGGACGGCATCTAAAAGTCACGGAAGGGCCTTCTGGGTTCGGCGGCGGCCATTTGTTTCTTCCATGCATCAAAGCGGGTCTTGACTGAGGCCAATACCTGCGGATTTTCTTTTGAAAGGTCGTTCTTTTCGCCGATATCTTTTGAAAGGTCGAACAGACCCGAACCACGCGATGATTCAACCCATTTGAAGTTTCCAACCCGTGCCCCCTTATCGCTGCGGCGCTGCCAGAACATTTCCTTACGAGGCGACTTTTGTTTGCCGGCGAGTACCGCTGTCATATCGAAACCATCAAGGGGTATGCTTTTGGGTAGGCTTGTACCTGCTGCGCGACAGAGCATTGGAAAAATCTCCATAGAGGTCAGGAATTCATTGCATACGGTTCCGGCCGGTATCATACCCGGCCAGCGGCAAATGGCGGGAACACGAGTTCCGCCTTCGAACATATCGCCTTTGTTGCCCCGAAGCGGAGCATTATCTGCGCCTCCTCCTCCGCCATTGTCGGAGAAGAAGATGACGATGGTGTTATCCGCCTGACCCTGCTCTTCCAGCGTATCGAGCATCTGACCAATAGCTTCATCCATATAAGTAACAGCGGCCATATAGCGCATGCGTTTTGCCCTTTTAGTATCGGAGTCTTTCGGGTCGTACTGGTCGTAGTGTTTGTGGATGTATTCCAACGGCGCCTGTACGCCGGGGCGGGGTCGATTCAGATTGGAGGCTCCATGCGGTGCGTTAAAAGGCATATAGCAGAAAAAGGGTTTGTCTTTATGCTTTTTAATAAATTGCTGTGCCTCCCGCCGGAAAAGGTCGGTGGCATATGTGCCTTTGTCCTCGGTGCTCAGTTCGTTACCTCGCCGCATCGAGTGTACTCCATATCGCTCGTGGGTCCAGTAGTCGATGCCGGTGTTTGTGAAACCGTAAAACTCATCAAATCCCCGCTGGAGCGGTAGAAAGCGGTGCAGTTGTCCGAGGTCCCATTTGCCGAAGATACCGCTTTTATATCCGGCTTTTTTAAGTACGCGGGGGATCAATACCTCGCGTGTGTCCATTCCTAATATATTCTCAGGTGAGACGGCATATTCATCCGGCGTATAGAGGTGGTCATTATCGACAAGATAATTGCGGTACATATCGTAAGTGCCGTTGCGCTGGGGATATCGGCCTGTGAGCAAACTGCCGCGTGAAGGCGTGCAGGCCGGCCAGGTGACATAGAAGCTCGTCAACTTGACTCCGCCGGCAGCCAGTCTGTCAAGGTTGGGTGTTTTTATTTCGCTGCTCCCAAAGCAGCCGAGGTCTTTATAACCCTGGTCATCCGAGACGATGAGCAATATATTGGGTGGTCTTTTGTCGGGAGATTTCTTGGCGAACGAACTGCTTTCTGTGGTTTCGCTGGTTGTGCATCCGTTAAAAGCCAGAACTGCGGCACTGAGGCCTGTCATCTTTATAAAATCACGTCGATTGATTGGTTTCTCGGGCATAGTTACTACCTTTCAAATACTTTTGTCCGGCGTTTCAATTAAAACTTTTCAAGAGACTTCAGCTTTCGGGTTTCACAATCATATCAAAAACTTCTTTGAATTGTAGCATTTTACAAGTGTTTTCACGCATTTTTCTACTAAAGTGATCTAAAACATAAAGTTCAGCCGGAAACATACTGTTGGCGCTGCTTGTTTATAAGTATATAATTCTCACAATCTGTAATAGACTGAGATTCTCGCCTTGATGTAAGGTGAGGGGATTGCTTAGAATACCAATTTGGAAAGGAGTAATTAAGATGAGGACAGTTCTGATTTGTGTTGCTGCTTGCGTACTTGTGATTTTGGCCGGATGTGCTACGACCGAGCAAGCGGCCCAGAAGGGTGAAATACGCCAGTATGTGGATGCCGATAACGGCCGGTGGCTTATTCATGATATGAACAGGCCTGCGCCGGCGGTCGTAAAGCCAGGTTTTGAGAGTACACAAGATGTTGCTGGGAAAGCCCCTTCCGATGCTGTGGTTTTATTCGATGGGACGGGTTTGTCGGAATGGACCGACACCAAGGGTGGTAAATCGAAATGGATTATGGGGGATGGCTATATGGAGTGTGTGAAAGGTTCAGGTTACATCCAAAGCAGGCGCGAATTCGGCTCGTGTCAGTTGCATGTTGAGTTTGCCACACCCTCAAGGGTCCAGGGCAGCAGCCAGGGACGGGGTAACAGCGGGGTGTTTCTGATGGGACAATACGAGGTCCAGGTTCTCGATTCCTATAACAACAGGACCTATGCGGACGGCCAGTGTTCTGCGCTTTACGGCAGGGCGGTTCCATTGGTGAATTCAAGCCGGGAACCGGGCGAGTGGCAGTCATATGATATCATTTTCCATCGACCTGTTTTCAAGGGTGATAAGGTTGTTAAGAAGGCTACGTTCACGGTTTTTCATAATGGTGTGCTTGTTCACGATCATGTCCTGCTCACTGGTGGGACCGGCTGGAAAGGACCACATGCGATATCCGATTATGTGCCGCATGAGGACACAGGACCAATCTCATTGCAGGACCATGGTAATCCCGTGAGATACCGCAATATATGGGTTCGTGAGCTTGCTGATTAATAATGCGTACAGACCAGAAAAATATAAACCCGGAGCCTTGTTATGATAACAAGGTTTCGGGTTTTTATATAGGAGGAACTGGATTACTTTAATATCTTATTCATAATATTCTTGAATCTTGTTGCGCTAATCTGATGGTCGGCCAGCAATTGGCCATGATAGATTACGGCGAAGGCCGAATAAGGTGTGGGGGCGTTTTGGGCCTGTTTGTATGTCTTGATTTCTACGATTTGTGGTTTAAGCTTGTAAGTTTTTCGGGCCATATCAGCTATCTTGTCGGCAAATCTTATTGTGTGAGGGCATTGATTCGAGCGGATGATAGTAAGGCCCTTATTATATTTATTTAATTTCTTGTCCCAGTTATTTTTGAATTTAGGATTTGTGGCTGATTTATTGAATTTCTTTACGAGCAGTTCGTAATCTGGAGGTGCGGTATCCACAACTTTAAAACCTTTTTTCAAAAATATTTGGCTATCGGCCAGCCAGGGTTTTTCGCGGGCTACGACGGCTACTCCTTTCATTCTTGCCTTTTTCGCATCATCAATGCAGGTCTGGATTAAGAGCCTGCCGTAACCTTTTTTTTGATATTCCTTCCAAAAGGTCCAAAGGCAGTGAATGAACATATATCCATCGGCCTCAATGCCTCGCCATGCGTATTGGCCCGGGAGGTATTCGATGTATCCGAATTGAATGTTCTTTTCTGTAAGAAGCAGTTTTGCTTTCAGACCTTTTTTGAAGTATGTTTTTAACCAGTTTGTTTTTCGAATACGTCCTTCATGCTCGGTGTCTTTAATTCCGCAGATAGGCAATTCGTGGAGATTATTTGAAGTAATATCAATTACTTTTATTTTTTCAGCCATGATATATTTCCTTTTTTAACATTATGCCTTTTATCTCAATACAGAGAGAATATGCTGAATTTCGATTTTCACGATGTTATATTTTGCCAATATCTCTGACTCTATTAAAGGCGGATTCAACTCCCAAGTGCAACTGAGTTAAATCCTGTTTTGTTATCCGGTTAATTTTTTCCGTTCATAAAATACTTCATTCGG
>JACNGQ010000157.1 GCA_014384025.1 Planctomycetota bacterium
GGAATAATGGGAGTTGGCGGACGGGGACGCGCTCTTTTGGATAGTCTCGTAAAAAGGAAAGACATTAAGATTAAATATATCTGCGATGCGGACACACGATCCTACGGCCCGGCGGCAGAAATTGTAATCGAGGGCCACGGCTACAAACCCACATTCGTCCAGGATTTTCGAAGAATGCTTGATGACCCCCAAATCGACGCAATCGTTATCGCCACTTCCGACCGCTGGCACGCCTTGGCCACAATAATGGCATGCCAGGCCGGAAAAGACGTCTATGTGGAAAAACCGCTATCACTGAGCATCTGGGGCGGCAGAAAAATGGTCGAAGCCGCACGCAAATATAACCGTGTTGTTCAGGTCGGTATGCAAAGTCGCAGTGCACCTTATACCGACAAAGCCGCTGAATACATCCGCAGTGGCAAATTGGGGAACGTTCATCTGGCTCGCGTTTTCCTCATGCAGGAATCCCCCCCCATTCACGTCGCCGGCGTGCAGCCGGTCCCTGAAGGTCTGGATTATGATTTGTGGTGCGGCCCTTCACCTATGCTGCCCTATCGTCCGGGTCAATGGTTCTGGAGACTCTGGGATTTCTACGTCGGATATATTATGGCCGACATGATTCACCAGATTGATTTGGCTCGATACCTTGTTGGTAAAGAATATCCCGATACTGTTTGCAACGCCGGCGGCGTTTACCACTTCGACGACGGCCGGCAGCAGCCGGATACTCAGTTCACGACATTTGAGTTCGGTAAACTTACTATGCTCTTCGAAGCCTCCCTCTGGTCCCCTTATATGCATCGAATCGTTCACCTGCAAGACAAGACCAAATTCCCCGACTGGCCGTTCAGTGCGACAAAAGTGGAAATATGCGGAACCAAAGGCACTATGTGCTTTGGCAGGCATGGTGGTGGATGGCAGGTTTTCGAAGGTGACGCAAGTGTACGCCAAAGCAAGGCTGTTGTTTCAGAGCCGGCCATCTTAAAATTCGGCAGTATAATCGATGAGCATTTTGAGGACTTCATAAGCTGCATCCGCACAAGAAAAAATCCTAAAGCCGATGTCGAACAGGCACAACGTTCAATGGTATTATGCCATCTGGCAAATATCTCATATCGGGTTGGAAACAGAAAACTCAAATTTAACAGCGAAACTGAAAGGTTTATAAACGATACTGAGGCCGACAAATACTTAAAAGCCAACTATAGAAAACCATGGGTTATACCCCAGAACGTCTAAGCATATAAATAAGGGAACCTTTTTCGATACATCCCCTTTGATTTGACTTTTGTCAACTGTGATGTTACCATATAACTCGTTCCATAATACCCTACATAAAACTCGGAACTAATAGGAGGGTGACCTCTTTACTTCTGAGAAAATTGGAGAATAAAAATGCAAAGGTGTATAGCAAACCATAGACCGCCAGGTTGGATGTTAGTAATAACTGTTTTTTGCTGTGTACTTTTATTCCTTAGCAGCACAGGCATCTCACAAACTGCTACTAAATTAAAGAAAAAAGGTATTATTAAAATAGCGACTATTGGACCACAACCATTAAATGTAGACATCAATACCGAACCGCAAAAAGTTGTAAATAAAATGATTGCCCACTGGAAATCTCGATTTGCCCAGGTCTTGCCTGATAAACCTGACTTAATCGTCGTTCCCGAAGCCTGTGACAGGCCGGCTGGATTCAGCCTCGAAAAACGCCTTGAATACTATCGAGTGCGTAAGGACCAGATACAAAATTTCTTCGCCAAAGTTGCCAAAGAAAATCAATGCTATATAGTCTATTCCGCAGCTAAAGAAATGGAAGACGGCACCTGGCGAAATTCCAGCGTAATCCTCGACCGAACGGGCAAAGTCGCAGGCATCTATAATAAAAATCACGTCGTCATCGAAGAGACCACACAAGCAGGCATCCTTTGCGGCAGAGATGCACCTGTCATCAATTGTGATTTCGGCAGGGTTGCGTTTGCAATATGCTTTGATTTGAACTTCGATGAGCTGCGAATGAAATACGTCAAAGCCAAACCGGATTTGCTGATTTTCTCCTCGATGTATCATGGAGGATTAATGCAGGCATATTGGGCCTATTCCTGCCGTTGCCATTTTGTCGGGGCCATTGCCGGCAGAGCAACACCCTCCGAAATTTACAATCCTTTAGGCCAGGTTGTCGCCTCAAATACTAACTATTTTGACTATACCGTTGCCGAGGTCAACCTTGACTGCCGCCTTGCCCATTTGGATTATAACTGGTCTCGTCTCAAAGCTCTTAAGGCAAAATACGGACCAAAAGTCAGGATTACCGATCCCGGCCGCCTCGGCTGCGTATTGGTTGCCAGTGAACATGAAACTATCAGCGCCGATGAAATGATTAAGGAATTCGAAATTGAGTTACTGGATGATTATATGGCAAGGGCATTAGCCCACCGGCACACTCCGGGAAACACCGAATGAGGAGAAAAATATGAAATCAATAAATCGTCGACAATTTATGAAAGGTTCCATTGCCTCCGCCGCCGCCTTTACAGTTTTCCCTCAAGGCAAAGCTCATGGAGCAAATGAAAAGGTGATTATGGGCGTGATGGGACTGGGCGGTCGGGGAACATATCTGGCCGAGACATTCGCTATGCGGCCCGATGTCGAGATTGCCTACCTTTCCGATACAAACACCAGGCGCTTCGCCCGCGCACGAGAGGCGGTGGAAGAAGCCCAGGGCAAAAGAACGAAACTCGTGCAGGACTTCCGCAAAATCCTCGATGACCCCAACGTCGATTGTCTCGTCAACGCCACCCCCGACCACTGGCACGGATTGGGCACTATTATGGCTTGTCAGGCTGGAAAGGATGTCTATGTGGAAAAACCTATGTCCCACAATATCTGGGAAGGTAGAAAAATGATAGAGGCGGCCCGCAAATACAAAAGGGTTGTCCAGGTAGGCATGCAAACACGAAGTTCAGCATACAGCAAGAAAGCCAAGCAATACATTGAATCCGGAAAAATGGGCGACATTTACCTTGTACGCGTCTTTAATATGATGCAGCATTCTATGATGAGAAATGCTCCCACCCAGCCTGTCCCCGAAGGTTTTGATTATGATATGTGGTGTGGCCCCGCGCCTAAACTTCCCTACAATCCGTCCCGAAGCTGGCTGAACCAGTGGGAATACAGTTGTGGGCCGATTCCCGGCGATGCGATTCACCAGCTTGACATTGCACGGTATCTGCTGGGTGACATGCCATACCCGAAATCAGTCTCTCACGCCGGCGGTGTGAACGCCCTTCGAGATGGCAGGGAAACTCCCGATACCCAGTTCGCCACATTCGATTATGGCCGTCTTACTTTATTGCTTGAATCAGCTCTCTGGACACCTTATATGAAAAAGACACCCAGTAACATCCGCGATTCGGACAGTTTTCCAAATTGGCCTTTCAGCAGTACAAAAGTCGAAATCTTAGGGACAAAAGGCTTTATGCACTTCAGCCGGCACGGTGGCGGCTGGCAGGCATTTGATTCCGACTGCGAATTAATGCGCTCTGAATTCGGGCGTCAGGGTGACAAAGAACACAAGGACAATTTCATTGATTGTATTCGTACACGGAAAAAACCCAACGCAGATGTGGAAATGGGACACCAGTCCGCCTTACTTTGCCACATGGCCAACATCTCTTATCGAGTGGGTAATAAACAACTGGAATTCGACCCTCAAACCGAATCATTCACCAACTGCGACCAGGCAAACCAATACCTGAAACGCAAGTACCGCGAGCCATGGGTCGTCCCGGATAAAGTATAAGGGAGACGCTAAAAATTGCTTTTGTCACGAGAACGAGCGAAATTTTCATCGGCAAGGCGGAAGGTCAGAATCGCCGCAGTCATAGCCAAAGCTATGTCGAGGACGAATTTTGGCCTGACAACGCCGCCGGAGGAAATTGCAGCCGTTCGCAGTAAAAATGAATTTTTAGAGGTTCCCATAAGCAGGAAAGAAG
>JACNGQ010000355.1 GCA_014384025.1 Planctomycetota bacterium
TTAGGGCCCAACCCCCCTGTTATTAATATTATGTCACTATCTTCAGCCGCATGGTTAATTGCAGTAACGATCATCCCGACATCATCGCCAACGGTATAGCCGCTAACAACCGGAACATTCAAATCCAATAGTTTAGAACCCAAGTACGCGGAATTAGTATCAACCGTCTGGCCGCTGAGAACTTCGTTTCCGATACTGATCAAGCTCGCCTTTTTCATAAATCAAAACTCTATCATCGCCTTGACAACCCCATCGCCGTATTCAGAGACAAGATCAAATGCCCTTTGCGTATCCTCAAGCTCGAATCGGTGCGTTATCATAAAATCAGCATCTAACCTCCCATCACTAATCATATCAATAGTATCCTCCGTACACCCGTTCTGCCTGCGAACATTCACTACCGTAATCTCCTTTCGGCGCATCTTGTCAATAACAAAACTTACCCTCTCATCCCTCGGTATTCCTATAAGCATCAACTTGCCGCCCGGCTTGAGAAGCTCGATTGCCTCGTCGATAGTCTCCTGCTGGCCGGCACACTCAAATACGACATCCATGCCGCTGCTCTCCTGGTCGAGTATCTCGGTTACAATGTTTTCCCTGACAGGATTGCCCGCCCAGATCGCTCCGTTATTTCTTGCCACGGCTACCCGGTCATCAATCTTATCCGTCATAAAAATATTTTTTACCCCCGCCGCCCTCGCAGCAGCCATGCAACTGAGGCCAATCGGCCCCGAACCAAGGATCGCAATGTCACTCCCATCGCATACCCCGCTCTGTTCGACCGCATAAACTCCTATCGCAACTGGTTCACACAAAGCCCCCTGCTCAAAACTCATTTTTGCCGGCATCTTCAAACAGCACCTCTGGGGCATTATAATATATTCGCTCAAACACCCCTCTATCTGGCCCGGACAGCCCAGAAATTTCAGATTCCGACAAGTGTTCTCCCTGCCCTGCCTGCATTGATCACACTGGCCGCACGAGATAGCCGGCTCAACTACTACCCTGTCGCCAACCATAACGCTTGTGACCCCCTCGCCAACCTCCTCAACCGTCGCTGCACATTCGTGACCGACCACAAACGGATAGTCAACCACCTGCGAACCGATCCTGCCCGTTTCATAATAGTGCACATCCGAACCGCAGACACCAACGCTTTCGATCTTTAACAATACTTCGTTGTTACTACTTACCGACGGCTTTTCAACATCAACAATCTCCAGCTTTCTAATACCCGTAAGCCTTACGCTTTTCATTTTCACGACCTTATACATTGAACCTGAAATTAATAATGTCACCGTCTTTCACGACATAATCCTTACCCTCAAGCCTCGACTTGCCAGCCGCCTTGACGGCCTTCTCGTCACCAAGTTCAAAAAGGTCCTCGTAGTGAATAGTCTCTGCCCGGATAAATCCCCTCTTAATATCGCTGTGTATCTTGCCCGCTGCATCCACGGCTGTCGTCCCGCTTCTGATCGGCCAGGCCCTGACCTCATCAGCACCAGATGTTAAAAAACTTATCAGCCCCAATGCCGAATAACAGCCGTTGACAAATTTACTCACCGCAGACTCGTTTATATTCATCTCCGACATAAATTCTTTGCGACTCTGTTCGTCAAGCTGCACCAATTCCTTCTCCAACTCGGCAGATATCTTTATTACCGGCACATCCTCACCTATCACCGCCGACATATCAAACTCCCGCTCCAAATCACCCTCGCCAACATTCACCGCAACAATGATCGGCTTCAATGTCATAAAACCCAGACTCTTTATTATCGCCATCTCAGCATCATTGGCTATCGCCTCGCTAATCGGCTTCTCCGCTTCGATAGTCTCGGCAAGCTTCTTCTGCAATGTTAGCTCGGCCTTGTCCTGAGCCTGCGTTTTAGTCGGCTTGTGAATCTGTTTTCCCAGCTTCTCGATTCTCGTCGTTACCAACTCCAGATCTGACAAAAGCAGTTCGGTCTTCAATTCCTCAAGGTCCTTTACCGCATCGACCCTGTTGCGATATGCCGGCACCGATGCATTCTCAAAAGCCCTCACAACGAAAACTAAAAGATCGACCGTCCGAATCTGGCCGATCAGCTTCTTCGCAGCCGCCCTGCCGTGCTCATCGGCAAAATTAAAACCCGGAACATCCAGGCACTCTATCGTCCCCTGAGTCGTCTTTTTAGGCTTATAAAGTCCCGTCAGCCAGTCAAGCCGCTCATCAGGCACAGGCACAACCGCCTGTTCGATCGACATGCCGCCGCCACGCCCGAATTCCTTACCGCTCACCGTTTCGGCAAGCGTCGTTTTACCCGACTGCATCAAGCCTATCAATGCTGCTTTCACTGTTTTTTCTCCTTATCATAAACACTCCCACCATAACAATCGTACGCCACAACCGCCGGAAAATCCTCCACCTCCATCTGGCGCACCGCCTCTGGCCCCAGATCATCGTACGCTATAACCTTGGACGAAACTATATGTCTGCTCAGCAATGCTCCCGCACCGCCGATAGTCGCAAAATGAACAGCGCAATATTTTTTTAACGCCTTGCGAACGCAATCGCCACGATATCCCTTGCCGATCATCCCCTTCAATCCGCTCTCAAGCAGTTTTGGACTAAACCCGTCCATCCGCGAAGAAGTCGTAGGGCCCGCCGCACCGATAACCGCACCTTGTCTTGCCGGGGTCGGCCCGACAAAATAAACCACACTGCCGCTCAATTCAAAAGGCAGCTCTTCTCCTGCATCTATCGCCGCGCACAGCCGCTTATGAGCGATATCGCGGGCTGAATATATCTTACCAGATATCAAAACCCTATCACCGGCTCTCAGCCGCCAAACAGCATCTTCGCTCAACGGTGTTACTATTTTCTTAGCTTCTTCCATCCCAACATATATACAAAACATCCACCCCAAAAGCCAATAAAAACATTGATGTGCCCTCCATCCGTTCAAAACCTCAAATTAATAAAATTTGGCATTAGTAATATTATGTAGAGGCATAGGGTTTTATCTTGCATTGATGGCGGGCATAAGCTAAGATGTCTTTTTGTGTATCTGACATTTCATATGTCGTGAGCGTAAATCTTGCATTCTGGTAAGTTTTCTGACTCCGCCTTTTCAATGGAATTGAAACACTTCGCGGATTCAAACCGACCCTCGAAAGTTTCATGGGGTACATTTTTGTAATCATGTTAACTGTTACAGTATTTAGAAATTATATGACTTTTTAGGACAATTAGATGCCATTCAAACAAATTGGTCTTTCAGACCCGCTGGTGCAGGGGATTCTTGCAACCGGCTACACAGCACCAACAGAAATTCAGGCTCAGGTAATACCATCTGCCATCCAGGGCAAAGACATCATCGGATGCGCACAAACCGGCACCGGTAAAACCGCTGCATTTGTGCTGCCAATCCTGAATAGGCTCAGCCATGAAAAAAACCAGAAAAAGAAATCACCAAGATCATTGATACTGACTCCCACTCGCGAGCTTGCCGTTCAGATCGAAAAGGCAACATTGGACTACGGCAGGTATCTGGATATCAAAACCCTGGCGATTTATGGCGGCGTGGACATCAAACGACAGACAAAAAAGCTTAATCGGGGTGTGGATATCGTCGTAGCGACCCCGGGCAGGCTTATGGACCACATGCAGCGGGGGAATATTAATTTCAAAAGTGTTGAAGTGCTTGTCATCGATGAAGCCGACCGCATGTTTGATATGGGCTTTATTAACGATGTCCGCAAGATAGTGGCTGTAATACCCGGCAATCGCCAGACGATGCTTTTCTCTGCTACGATATCCAAAGAGGTAAAAATCCTTACAGAAGGCATACAGCACTCGCCGGTAATAATACAGATCGGCCAGCCGCGAAATCCCGCTGATACGGTCACGCAGCATATCTATCCGGTCGAAAAGAGCCAGAAGCAAGACCTCCTGCTGCACCTGTTGCAAAACCTCCAGATGTACAGTGTGCTTATTTTTTCACGCACCA
>JACNGQ010000063.1 GCA_014384025.1 Planctomycetota bacterium
ACGACAAGCGTGTCATTGACATGTGGGTGTCCTGGGTTGCCACTAAGTATGCCTCGCTACCGATGTACCTTGAGAAGGGCATTCATTCACTGCGTCTGGAGTTCGCGGACTGGGACCGCAATGCCGAGCAGCATTTGTTCTGGTCAACACCGACGATGGCCGAGCAGGTCATACCCGCCGGTCCGCTGCAACCGCCACTTAGAGCCAATAGCTCAACACCGACTAATGGTGCGGTGGATGTAAAGCAGACGATAATTCTTGGCTGGAATGCAGGAGACGCTGCCGCTTCACACGAGGTTTATTTCGGAACTGATGCGGAAGCTGTCAAAAACGCCGATGCCAGCTCGCCCGAATACAAAGGCAGCAGGAGTCTCGGCTCTGAGAGCTATGACCCCGGACAACTTGAGTGGGATTCTACTTATTACTGGCGTGTTGATGAGGTCAATGACACCAATCCCGACAGCCCGTGGACCGGAGCTGTCTGGAACTTTACGACTGCCAACTTCCTGATTGTGGAAGATATGGAGAGCTACAATGACCTTAACGAAGGTGAGCCCGGCAGCAACAGGATATATCTGGCCTGGGTTGACGGATTCGATAACCCGGCAACAAACGGCTCTGTCGTTGGTCATGCCAATCCTCCGTTTGCCGAGCAGAGTACAGTTCACAGCGGCAAGCAGTCTATGCCGTTTGCTTATAATAATGCTGTTGGTAAATCCGAGGCGACCCTGACACTGACTTATCCACGTGACTGGACCGAAAAAGGCGTCGATACATTAGGGATTTGGTACATTGGCGATGCGGCCAACGCCGCTGAGACGATGTACGTTGTTCTCAACGGCACCAGCGGCGCAGATAATCCTGATGCTAACGCGGCACAGGCAGAGGACTGGACCGAATGGAGAGCCAGCCTGTCGGAGTTCAATGTGAACCTTAGCAATGTCAATACGATTACTCTTGGTCTTAGATCGGTTACCGGCGGTACAGGTATGATGTTCTTTGACGATATCCGTCTGTATCCACCAGCACCCTAAGCCGGAAGCAGTGATTAAGATTGCATAGTTGATATTGCAGATTCTTGACAATTCGGGGCTTATGCCGAGTAGATTCGGCATAGGCCCCTTTTAATTGATACTTGATTCTGCTGAAATTCGAGCAGTGAGACTGAATTATCTGAAAATTTATGGACAATAATGTGAGGATTTCCCTTGACGGGAAAGCGAATAATTGGTATAGATAGTATATTCGGTGGAATTTGTGTCTGTGGAGGCAGATACATTAGTTTTTGTCTCCCGGAAGACGGGCTTTTTTAATTCGTATAGATAGAGGAGGAGTTATTATGTGTTGCGCGGGAGATATGGTCTTAAGTAAGAACCTGATTCTGTGCTCCGTAGTTTCATATTCAAACTTCTCAGCAATTAACAGCTCTTATTAATGAGAAAAATCCAAGGAAGTCGGTCTTCGGTGTGTGGCCGGAGCGAAATTTCCTATAAGTTTTAAGTTGAAAGAAGGAGAAATAATATGTTAGCTAAGAAATGCTTTTTCATGGGAATTATCACTTTGCTCAGCCTGAGCCTGGTGATGGCGGACCCGCCTGCAGTGCACCCCAAGACGGGAGCAGATCTGGTGTTAGACTGTCTCAGGGGTACTGTTACAATTGACGGAGATCTGAGCGACTGGAATCTTTCAGCTATGACCCCGGCAGTTCTTGATGTGGCAGAGCAATTGAATTCAGGTCAGGCCAGCTGGGACAACGTCGGGGACCTTGGTGCAGAATTCTATGTACTATGGGATGATGAGAACATCTATATGGCAGTGATTGTGACAGACGATAAGTTATCCCAGAATAAAACCGGCGGGAGTATCTGGAATGCTGACGCTGTAGAAATCTTTTTCTCCACATTAAACGCAGTTTCAGGACATGCTGAACATTACCAGTACGGTTTTGATTTCAAGGAACAGACATGGAACTGGTGCAACATGGACAGTGGTGGTCAGAGCGCGGTTGATTACCTAAAGTGCGCCTCATCCATAACCGGCGATGGATACATCTGCGAGGCGTCTATCGAATACGGACAGATGCTGTCATTAGATTTTTCAGTAGGCAACGCCATCGGATTCCACCCTGTACTCGACGATACCGACAACGGTGACCGGGAAATCCAGATGACCTGGACAAGCCGTGAAGCTCATGACCAGAGTCTGGGATTCGGGTATCTGGTCCTCTCCGATGCTACCGCAGGCGACCAACCGCAAGCCCGGCGCCCGGATCCGAAAGACGGCGCCCTAAATAATAGTACGTGGGCGAACCTTAGCTGGTCAGCGGGAGATTTCGCCGTCTCACATGATGTATATATCAGCGATAATTATGATGCTGTGAACGAAGGCGCCGAAGGCACATTTGTCGGTAACCAGGGCGGGACGTTTATTATTGTCGGTTTTCCCGGATTTCCACTTCCGGATGGTCTGGTTCCGGGAACAACTTATTACTGGCGAATTGACGAGGTAAATGACGCCGAGCCAAACAGTCCGTGGAAAGGCAACATCTGGAGCTTCAGTATTCCTCCCAAGACTGCATATTTTCCCGTTCCGTCTGATGGCGCTGCATCTATAGGCGTTGATGTGCCGCTAACCTGGACAGCAGGCTGGGGAGCGAAACTGCACACGGTTTACTTCGGCGAAACTTTTGACGAAGTGGACAATGCAACAGGCGGTCTTCCCCGGGGAACTGTGACCTACAGTCCCGGCGCACTTAAAATGGCCAAGACTTATTACTGGCGCGTCGATGAGTTCGATGTTGTCGAAACTCATAAAGGCGACGTCTGGAGCTTTACAACTGAGGGCGCTGTCGGAAGCCCGAATCCGGCCAATGGTGGTGAGGACGTCTCACAGACACCAACTCTTACATGGGTACCGGGAGTTTTTGCCGATACACATAAGGTATATTTCGGCGCCGATGCAGCTTCTCTGGAGTTGAAAGGCAGCGGAAACCTCGGCTCCGAGAGCATTGAGCCCGGACAGCTCGAGTGGAATACTACCTATTACTGGCGGGTTGATGAGGAAAATACTGCTAACGCCGACAGTCCGTGGACAGGCCCTCTCTGGAGCTTTACGACGGCCAACTTCCTTATCATTGACGATATGGAGAGCTACAACGACCTTGATGAAGGTGAACCGGGGAGCAACAGGATATATCTTGCATGGATTGATGGTTTCGATAATCCGGCCACAAACGGCTCTGTCGTTGGTAATTTTGATCCTCCATTTGCAGAACAGTCTATTGTTCACAGAGGTAATCAGTCGATGCCGTTTGCCTATGACAACTCTGTCGGCAAATCCGAAGCGACTTTGACGTTGACTTCCAATCGTGACTGGACAGTGAAAGGTGTCGATACGCTGACGATTTGGTACATAGGCGGTTCGAGCAATGCTGCCGAGCAAATGTATGTTACTCTAAACGGCAGCGCTAGTGTCGATAATGATAATCCAGCTGCAGCGAAGGTATTTACCTGGACCGAGTGGAATATCCCCTTGCAGGCATTTGCCGACCAGGGCGTGAACCTTGGCAATGTAACTTCGATTACGCTTGGTCTTAGGTCGGTTACTGGCGGTGCAGGTTCGTTGTTCTTCGATGATATTCGTCTTCTTGCACCGACACCTTAAGTTTGGATTGGCTGTTAAGTAAAAATTGTGCAGTTAGCGCAATTGATTTGCAAATTCGGGGTCTATACTGATTCACTTGGTATAGGCCCCTTTTTAAGATATCGAGGCTTTGGTTTGTGGCCAAAGAAAGGTATTTTTAACTTTTATTTCAGGAGGATTATTATGTCTAAAAAGATTATTTATGCATTGTTCCTTGCGTTAGTGGTTGTGCTAGCTCAGGGGCAAGCCCAGGGGGCATATCGCGCCGCCTACTGGGACGCAGACTATGCGGACCACTGGATTGGCGCGGGCGATGCCGCAGCCGCACGAGATGCCCTTGAGGC
>JACNGQ010000099.1 GCA_014384025.1 Planctomycetota bacterium
TTCTATATTCGTAGGGGCCCCACCGGCAGGAAAGGGGGGGGTCCGGGAAAAAATTATTGTTGGGCGGGAGGGGGAATTTGTTTTTGGGGCCGGGGAGAGGGCGGGGCCGTAATCCAGTGCAGACTGCTGTTTTCCCCCCGCCTGAAGGTACTTTGTACAGTCAGTCGGTTCGAGTACCGCCATCAAATCCATCGAACAGTCGCCGCCGTCAGCAGGTCCAAGCCCGATACCTGTGCTGGCGGGCATTGACTGGCGCGTTCCGGCCCCGATAAGGCCCCTCTTGGTGAAAAACTCATTTCTGACCTGATTGAATTCGTCGTACCATGAAAGAATATCCTTTAGCCACATCCAGGTGCGCGGCACCGAAAGGAAATCGGCCCCGAATTTTACGAGTGCAGCTTCGGCTTTTTCCATCATAGCCTGAGCATGGGTGGTGATCTCTTTGCCTTGCTGGTCGGAAATAGACGAAAGCGAAAGATATGCTCGGCCGGGTAGGTGAAGAATTCGTCCGCAGTCGATTTCATTTAGATTGAACACCTCCGGCTTCTTTTCACAGCTAATCGCGTGGACCTGTACCCCGGCTACAGGGCCAAGTAATCCTTCTTTTGCCACTAACAAGCTCGGTGCAACTCCATCATCAAGCTTTCCATAGGCCTCTGAGCGTGTGTGAGTAATAATTTCCATCGCATCTTGAGCTGCAAAGACCCGCTCCTGGAAAATATGTGCCTTTTTTGAGTGGAGTATTTTGGAAATACCGGAAAAAATCTCCTCTGCGTGCTCGGCTGGGGATGCACTTTCAATGGGTGCTGCAGAGATATAAATTTCGGTTGCCCCAGGGGATTCGATGCTGTGTGTATGTATGTTTACTGTCATTTCTTACCTTATCGTCCGAGACTTAGTTATAAATAAAAATCTTATCTGCCTATAAGGCAGGCTTTATTGCCGAGAATTCTAATCTCATCATTTGGAAAACGCAAGTTTAATCCCATTTTCTACCTGCCTATAAGGCAGTGATTTTAGGGGGAATTGCTAAGCTGTTTGTAGATATCGAGCCATTTTTTTATTTCCTGTGCAAACTTGACATCTCCGACATCATTAGCAAGCCCAAAAGCCTTTTCTTCGAATACAACTGCTTCGCGAAACCGACGAGCCTCGGCATAGTGCTTTGCCAGCAGATAATTAAGTGTTGCAGAGGTGTCAACGCTTGGGTTTAGCTGTATGGCTTTGGAGTAATGCTCGAGAGTCTGGTCGAAATTTCCCTGGTCAGCCATGGCCAGGGCGAGCCAATAGTGAGCTTGTGCATGGTTTGGTGCAAGACTTGCGGTTTTGGATAAATGGACCATTGCTTCTTTGGAATTTGCCTTGTAAAGCAGCGCCCGTCCAAGATTATAGTGCATATTTACAGCGTTGTACTGCATGTCGAGCCCGTTGGGCATACGTCGTAAAGCTTCCGATAGATATTTGATGGCTTCATCTATTTTTTTCTGGTGCAGCAGTACTATACCTAAGTCGTGGAGTATGCGGGGATCGTTCGGATTAAGCTGGAAAGCCTTATCGTAGTGTTCCATTCCTTCCTTATGCATTTGTTTGACGTTATAGAACAGAAAGCCGAGCTTTAGATGAGCTTCAGCGTTATTGGGATTTAGCTCCAGTGCTTTCTGGTATTCCTGTATGGCGTTGTTCTTGTCGCCGGCTCTGAAGAATGCATTTCCGGCTCTTACAAAAGAATAATCGTTCAGGAAGTTCTCGTTGATTTTTTTGATAGCATAGGGCTTCGTATTGATAAACTCAGGTATATTGGCAGCACGGTCAGGTGAGGTAAACTGTGACAAAAGGACCGCAGGTGTACTGTCTCCATATTCGTCGATGTGGGTGAGGAAAAGCTGGGTATAATCTGAATTTGCTTTTGAAGAGAACACCAGCCATTTACCGTTTGGGGAGAAGCTATGCCAGGAGTTCATCCGGATTGTGTTGGCACGCAATCTTCTTGCCTTACCTCCTTCGGCCGGTATGATGTAGAGTTCACTGTCGGGCTGGAGCAGCATATAGCTTTTGGCTTTGCAGAACACAATCCATTTGCCATCGGGTGAGTATTTAGCGAAATAGTTGCTCATACCGTTGTTGGATGCTCCTTCGATTGGCTCCGGTTTGCCTCCTTTTCCTTCGTTAAATGGAATCCTGTATAAGTCGAATAAAAATGGCTTTCCATCTTCTGTGAATTCTTTGCACTCTTCGCGGGTTAGAAGAAGCTTACCTTTGCCTTGCGTTTGCTTGAGGTCGTATGCTTTGGCTCTGGCGAAAACGATGTATTTGCCGTCAGGGCTCCAGGCCGGATTGCTCTGAACATGTTGCGAGTCATCTGCACCCGGTAAAGAATGGAAAGTACGTGTCTGTGTGTCATATATGCACAGGATACCTTTAATCGGGAAGAATAATTGAGAAAAGGCCAAAGGCGGCATCGGGACAAAAACGGATTTGTCCTTTAACGTGCTGACGACATACCTGCCGTCAGGGGAGACCTGAGAAAGCAGTCCGAAGGTCTGTTCTCCGTCTTCCTTCCTGTAATCGTTCCACGTTATGATATCGCTTGTGGCAAGAAGCATTTGTTCGGCGACACCTGTAATAACGTATGAGCCTTTACTATTGGCATAGTCCACGTCCATCCCTAAGACTTTGCCATCGGCGGAAAAAGAGTGGCAGTTTCCGCAAACGGGCAAATTCTCCAGAATGATTGGCGGCTGCTTTGCCGAAGATATAGTGCCAAAACGCCATCGGATGCGCGAGGGGTCTTTGACTGCATCAATGAAGGGCAGGTTCACTTCCCGATAAAACAATGGTGCTCCGACAGGGTCGGCGGATGTTTTGATTGAGATTTGCCCTGCCGAGAGGATTTTTCCCCGGCTGAGGTGATTGACACCCAGGATGGTCACTAATGCCTGCTTTTCCATCGAGCGTTTTTTTATGGTTTCCCAATCATCTGTCTTGGGTGTCCACTGGGATTCCTGAACAATGAAATTCATGCGATTGTTGACATGGCTTGAAGAAGCGTGTGTATCCGCATTTTGGAACTTGACTGTGAGAAGCCATATATCAGATGCGGAATTGGCATCTTCCCAATGAAAAGCAGGGGGGATGATTTCCGGTGGAAAAAGCGTATCGTTAAGTGGATAGCGAATCGTTAAGCTGTTGTATTGGGCATCATCCCTATAAAGTGCTAAAATATCCTCTCTCTGAGGTTCAGGCTTATAAAGAATGATTATTGCCATTGCGGCAATAACCACTATGCTGATGCCCATAACAAGATATATGGCCGGCTTGTTCATATATTTTATTGCTATTCACAGATTATACATCTTATCTGCCTAAAGGCATTTATCTTACCTGCCTGAAGGCAGCCTGTTCATGGCTTGTGCTATATTATATAAGTCAAGCAGAATCCATATTTTAGATATCGTAGATTGATAAATCAAGCTTAACTGCAAAGTATTATTCACGATCAATCAGCCACGGCTCAGTGGTTTCCGGGAGTGACCCTGCTTTGGGGGTAGCCATAGTCACAGGTATTTGGCCGGGTATTTTTCGAGGGCCCCGAACGGCCCTGCCAAGTTTTTCTTTTTTTACAACAACAGGCTCCCGTATTAATTCAGGGACGCTGTAAGTCCATAGGCAGGAGTTGTAGTAAGTCGGGTTTTTCTGAGGCAACAGCAGGGGAGAATGGGACCTGCCTTGCCGGTCAACATAGCTAAGATAGGTTCGTGTAAATACTCCGCTTTGCCTTTTACTGCTGAAAGCTATCCACCTTCCGTTGCTTGACCAGCTATGCCAGGATTCGCTTTTGTCACTGTTTATTTCAAGCCGGCGGTATTCATACTTTCCGGTTTGCTGTGCGGCTTCGAGGTCTATCATATACAGGTCGCTGCTTTCTTGGTAAACAGGGAAACAGCCATAATTGCACATACAGAAAAGCAGCCAGCGTCCATCGGGACTGATTCGCGGCAGAAGAATGCTCAGACCTGTATCCTGAGCGGAAAGTACTGTTTCCAGCTCGCCCCATGTGTCGCTTTCAATGTCGTAACTTATTCGGACCAGGTCATACTTGATTTCGTTAAAGTTGCTGGGAATTATTTGTTTATCTGGCCATGTTAACGGTGCGCTGCAGAAATACAAATAACGGCCGTCCGGGGACCAGGCGGGATAGGTTTCGAGACGGTCCTTTTTGGAAATCTGAGGCGAAGTCTTTATTGTTTTTGAGTCAACTATGTAGTAGGCCAGCAGAGAATCAAGGTCAATCACATCACGAACCTCACTTGCGGCCGTATGGAAGAACTGATGCACCTTGTTGATAGAATATGCCGCGACCTTGCCGGATGGATGCCACGAGGTATAACCGAATTTTGTACCAATCTTGTTGACATCGTCATCTTCGATAAGCAGGACGGAGCTGCCATATAACGCACTGCGGATGCCGATGAACATTTTGTCCGTCCGATTGTTGCAAAATGTATGACAGTTCAGGCAGCCGCCTTTGAAATAATTATTATCCAGTATGAGTGATTCGTCGAATCGATGCAAATCTCGCTGATAAATACCCATCTTTCTCCAAAAGCCATGACCTGGATGGATTCTTCTATATACAAGGAAACCATCTATGTCTTCATTGGCGATGTGATTGGTAATGGAGGAAAAACGGTTCCATTGTGCCGTGGCGGCCGGTGGATTTGCTGTTTTTACAAAGACATCAAAATTCAGCTGTTCTCCACGGTTGGCGTTGAGCAGCTCATGCCATCGGTTCTGGGGAATCATAATCTTCGGTGAATGGCTGAAGATTTGGATGGCTCTGCCGTTCTTAGAGTGTATTTTTACACAATACTGCGAGCCGCTTTCTTCCACCAAAAAATTCAAAGGTGCGATGTTCGGCGGAATGGTGGCCAGGCAATAGTCGGGGGATATTTTGGGTGGTCGGTCAATAGAGCTATACTGGTCGATGTTCCTTTCGGCCAATAAAACAATTCCTGTTCCTGCGGAGCTATGCAGGGCATAAACAAGTACACCGGCGAATAATATAACAAGTATTAACAGTATGAAAAATAATCGGTAATGTTTGCTCATTGCTCCGTTCCCTGACGTCCATAAACATAGTAAAAGAAATAGCTGTCCCGGTAATCTTTCGCCAATTTACTGTAAGCGGCCTGTTTGTTTTTTCCGTAGTTGTTCAATATCTGATTAAAACCTTCAAAACGCTGACGTGATTCGGCGCTTATCTGGCGGCCGTGCAGATTAACTGGTTTTCTAACGCTGAAAACATATATTAACATTGCCTCTTCATACAATCGGGGGAGCTGAGAAACGCTGAAATCATCTAATCGCTCAAGGTTCCGCACAAACTTGTCCAGCCGGCCATTCAGCAGGTACCAGCTCATTAGATATTCGAAGGCCATACGGTTTTGCCTGTTCTTTTCCAAAAGCTGCAATAAAGAAGCCTCAATATTATGCAGCGAGGTAAATCCGTAATCCTTCTCCATACAGACAGAACGTAAACGCTGAATCTCTTTGTCCTCGGACAAATTCGGGTCTGATTTCAAATGCTCCAGATAATTTTTGGCACAGTCGTCATAAAACAATGTATTGCTAAGCGCTCCGAGATAAATCTGAGCGGAGTCATAATTGGCCTTGGCCATATTTATTAATGCCAGCTCTTTTAGAATTGATGGGCGTTCTCCGAGCCCTTCCAGAGATTCTGTCAGAGCATTTTCGGCCATATTCAAAAGGCCTATGTCAAGGTAGATACCGGATTTCTTGCAGGATGCATGTTCGTATTTTTTAGTGCTCAGAAAAAGAGTATGAGGGTTCTGTGGCCAGGAGAACATATCATAGCTGAGTCGGCCGGTATGGTACAAAGCCCTGTTCACTGCATTAACTACAAAATAATTATCCGGATAGCATCGAGCAGCTCTAAGCAGTTGCGGCCACATCCTCTGGCTGGCGTAAAAGTCGGTCAAAAATACGGTTTTTTTCTCTTTATCATAGGAAAAGAATACGGCGGTAGAGGCAATTGCAAACAGAGCCAATGATTCGATAATCCATTTTAGCACCGGCGAGCTGATGTTGAATTTTATTTTTGTTAGCAATGTATTGAGACGATTTTCTATTTTTGAATTTCGTATTATTTGCCAAAATCCTGAGGCAAGTATAGTTAAAGGCACAAGCGAATAAAGTATGAAGATTATAACAATCAGCTTTCTGCGATTATCAAAAGACAGGATTTTCCAGGATAAAGGTGATAAATCGCTGTAGGCATTGATAATACTTACACCGAAGATAAGCACCCCCTCGATGTATGGAATGACCACGGCTGATAATAGAAATAAAAGACCCAACAAGCATTGGCGCCTGAAAAGTAATTCGTACATCGCACAGAGTACTGCAAAGAGCAAATACGCTCCGGCGGCTATTGTGTACAGAATGACGGACAAAATCAGAACGACAATCAGACGACCGGTGTTCGACATCAGGGAGTGTGTAATCCTTAAGTATAAACATACGAAAAGCAGCGTTACTAAAAATGCCATTGTGGTAATGAAGTGATATGTATATTGAGTGTAAGTAATGAGCAAAAGAATGGGCGGGATGAAACGGAGCAGGCGAAGATGAGATAAGTTTACGGCTTTTAAGATGCAGCCGAAACATGCGGACATCAACCATGCTTGTATCGTTACTACGAGTGCTCCGGCCCAGCTAATATAAAACAGCTGGGACAGGAACGCTCCGGTGTATTCGACAAGTCCGCCCGGCTGTGATAAGAATCCGCAAAAGAATGCCCGGCCTTTGTAAAAGACAGGGAAATTTGTAATAACCTCGGTAAAATTATAAATCAGGCGCAAATCGACAACGAACCGGAGGTACAGACAGAACAGGACAAAAAAGATAAGACTTCGGCTCGTTCTGCCGATATCCTGACTCAATAATTTTCTAAGTGAACCTGGCATTACTTCTATCTCAAAAAAAATCGTTCGAAAATATGCCAAACGCTCCCAACAAGGAGCATTCGGAAAGGAAACCATTGCTACGTATTTTATACGGCATAATGAACAAGAATATTTAAAGAAATTATACTTTATCCGGTTTGAAAAGCACCTGCTTTTTATGGATTCCGTCCTGCAACGTGTCGATAAAAATAATAAAAAAAGTACAAAACTGTAACAAAACCGTAACATACAGTTGTCATAATTGCTCCTGTTAGAGTAAACGTATTTTGTTAATTTATTTGAAAGGAGCACGATTATGGAAAAGTTGAAGAACATCACAATCATTTTTTTACTGGCGGTTGGGGCCCTTGGCGCAGTCACTTTTGCCAAGAGTTCCGGTGCGCTGCTGCAGGAAGGTCTGTACGCCGAGGAGGTCGATGGTGACATCGACGCGGCCATCAGAATCTATAAGCAGTTAATCGCCGAGAGTTCCGCTCAGAGGTCTCACATTGCCCAGGGGATGTACCGGTTGGGTATGTGCTATCTTAAGAAGCAGGATGAGCCGAAGGCAAAGGAGATTTTTGGAAAGTTAGTTGATAACTACAGTGACCAGACCAAAATCGTCAGCAAGGTTAAGCCTCTACTGGAAGAGCTGGGTAATGCCGACCCGGCAGCTCTAATGCCGCCTGAGACCTTAGTCTATGTTGAAACCGGCAGCCCGGGAAGACAGATCGAAACTATTCTGAACATGCTAAAAGGAACTCCGTTTGAAAATCCTCTTGCAGTTCTCGGTGGTGGTAAGTCCGGGAAGTCACCCGGAGATATATTGGCTGCCCTAATGAATCCGGCTATGATGGCTGAATTCAAGAAGATACGGGGTATGGGAGTAGGCATTACCGGCGTTGCTCAAAATAATCCGCCGGCTATAGTGGTGTTGTTTCCGGGAAAAAGCGATACCCTGCGTGGTTTAATCCTGGCAGGCCTCGGTATGTTGGGACAACCTGCTGAACCTATTGAAGGTATGCAGAGTGTAACATTTCCAGGCGGCGGAGGCGGTGCGTACGACGAGACAACGGTAATACTTGTAAGTCCATCTAAAGGCTGGGCCGAGCAATTGAGTTGGTGTGTAAAGCAATACAAAGGTGTTACCAGTAAGCCTACGCTTGCCTCGAGTAACAAATCTTTTGCAAAAGTCAGCAAAAAAGCACGTCAGGAAAATGCTCTAACACTCTGGGCAAATGTTGATGAAGTGTTTGCAGGTCTTTCGAAAATGATTCCGGAAGAACATTTTCCCAAAGAAATCCGTCTTGCCGACGGTATTGCCGATTTTAAGAATATCGACGATTTGATTGTCTTTTTAAACGTTCAGGAAAACGGAATCGCTCTTGAAAAAAATATAGCTTTTAAGGATGGGCATCGCTGTCTTGCATACAGCATGATTCGCACCCCGAATCTCAGCAGGGCCGGTTTCGAGGCCGTTCCATCCGAGGCGGTTGGTCTTCTCAGCATCGCTCTTGGTGAGGCTGGAAGCGCACAGAGCCTGGCAGCAAGTAAAGGCATCGAAAATTTGACAGGCCTTGACATCGGCAGGGAAATCTTTGCCAATATTGAGCAGATAAACCTGTTTGCATTATCGCCGGATAGCTTGTCAAACGGAGGTAATATAGGAGCTCCCCCGATAGCGGCCAATCTTGGACTGGCAGTAACCAGCCGCAATCCGCAGCAGACTCGTGAGATTCTGACTCAATTGTTGACGGTGGCTAATTTGGTGGCCGGCCAAGGCGACGTGGGACAGCCTGAGGATGCTACCGGCAAGTACCAAATTGGACTTGTTAACAATCAGAAACTTTACTGTTATATGAACCAGATGAACAAGACGACTGTTTTGTCGTTAAATCCTGATGTTGTTGAGACTTCGGTTTCGGCAATCAAGAGACGCAGGTCGGTTTGTACTGCCGGTCCCTTAAACGAAGCAGTAAGCAAATTGTCGCCATCTACCAGCAAACTGGTGTTGGTTAACGTTGGCGGAGGCATACGTGTTGCCGATGCTTATCTAACAGCGACATACAACAATCCTCAAAATCCGGCGCATAAAACATTAGCCCAATTGGCTCAGGCCTGTGATAAAACAAGCATCCAGTTAGGTACTGATGAACGGATTAACAACTTTAATGTGCGTTTGAGTATAGATCAGCTTCCGCCGCTGGATAACTTGTTCCCGGTGTTAATGCAGCTATCCCAGACTGATCCCACGGCAAAGGCCAAGGCTACGAAGTCCGAGCCGCGTGATGGAGCTACTATTGGCTTGGAATCTTTATCAAAACTGAAGTGGAAGTCAGGGGTTAATGCTAAATCGCATAAAATTTATTTTGGTACCCATGCCGGTCAGCTTCCTTTGTTAGCTGATGTAAAAAGTTCCGGTTATGACGAAATACCGGCGTTGGAAGAGGATTCTAAATATTACTGGCGTGTTGACGAAGTTTGGGCCGATGGTACGGTTATTAAAGGAGATGTTTGGAACTTTAAAACGGGCTCTCTGGTAGGATTGTGGAAACTGGATGAGACCAGTGGAAGTACTGTAAAAGATTCGGCCGGGGATAATAACGGCACACTTATTGGTAATCCGCAATGGCAGCCGGAAGCAGGCAAAGTTAATGGTGCTCTGATGTTCGGAGGTAAAGGTACCTATATAAACATCGGCCGGGATTCAGATTTTGATATTACCGACCAGATTACTGTTTCTGCATGGATAAAAGTCAATAAGTTTGATCAAGAATGGCAGTCCATAATTGCAAAAGGTGATTCGGCCTGGCGAGTGCAGAGAAATCAAAACGAAGACTCGCTCGAATTTGCCTGTTCCGGGCTGAAAATTCCAAGCGGTACTCCTTGGGGAAATTTACTTGGCAAAAGAAGTGTAAATGATGGACAATGGCACCATGTTGCCGGTATATATGATGGAAAGAAAATGTACTTGATCATAGATGGTGAAATAGACAGTTCGCAGCCGGCATCCGGTAGAATAAACACGAATAATGCACCAGTCTATATTGGTAACAATGCTGAACAGAATGCACGTTTCTGGAATGGTTTGATCGACGATGTACGCGTTTACGACTATGCTCTTACGAAAGAAGAAGTTTCAGCGCTTTCCAGTCAATAAAGGTAATAGTAACAGCAAGTGAAAGACCATTGGCAATGAAACCTACAACCCCATTTAGAAAGAACAGGAAAAATGAGAAAATTTACCGTACTTGCAATCGTAGCGATTGCTTGGACAGCATCCCTGCTGGATATCGACTGGGGAATTTCCGAATGCACGGCGGCAACCCAGAATGTCGCTGGAAAATGGCTGGGAACCTTGAAGTCCATGCGGGTCGCCTTCGAGATAACGGAAGCGTCTGAGAGCAATTACACCGCGGTCGTACACAGCATCGATCAGGGCGCCATGAATATAGCCCTGACTGCTGTCACGGTGAACGACGACAGCCTGCGGCTGGAACTCAAATCCGTCTTCGTTTACGAAGGTATTCTCCGGATGGATGGGTGTGGATTCGGTTATTCCTTCTTGGACCGAGCGGGTCGGTTGGACGATGTTGTGCCGATGCTTGCCGACGCGGAGAGTATGCCGCGTGCGGGCCCGCTATCGGCTGTGTCGTTGAAACCTTTTGATCAAGGAGAAAAGAAATGAGAAAGACAACCGCTTATTTACTGGCTCAACTGATTTCGTACATGAGTGTTGTGATTCTGTGCACAATTCCTTCAGATTCGAGCGCCGCCGACGTAATCGAAGACAGGATTGACAATTTAGTTGTTCAAACGGTCAAGTCCGATTCCCCCGGTTGCGCTATCATAGTGATCGATGCTGGCAAAATCGTTTTCAAGCGCGGTTATGGGATTGCAAACATGGACACCGGCCTTCCCATAACAACCGCCACAGCATTTAAAATTGAGTCAGTTACCAAACAATTCACTGCTGCTTGTATTGCCCTTCTTGTTGAGAAAGGGGAAATATCGTTAGACGACGATATCAGGAAGTATTTACCGGAAATGCCGTCCTATGAGTGTCCGATCAAGATAAGACACCTGATTCACCACACCAGCGGGATACGTGATTTCGCGATTCTCTCGGTTCTCAAAGGGATACCTTTGGACGACCCATGCTCGGAACAGGAACTTCTGGATTTGATTGCCCGGCAAAAGAAATTGAACTTTCATCCGGGAGACATGAAACGATACAGCAATTCCGGATACTTTCTGCTGGGCGTCATCGTCAAACGCGTGACGGGGATGTCCATTGGCCAGTATGCAGAGAAGCACATATTCGCCCCGCTCGCTATGACACACACATCTTACCACTACGATCCTGTTCGAACCGCCGGGAATCTGGCGGTCGGACATGTTTCTGACGGCAATGGCAAATATCACGGGAAGCGAGTGGCCTCTGATGCCAATGATTTTGGGTATGGAGGAATATACACGACAGTGGAAGATCTGTATTTATGGGATCAGAATTTCTTCCGGAACAAGATCGGCGGAGAGAATTTCAACACCCTCATGCTGACCCGCGGCACTACCAGCAACGGGGGCACGCTCAACTATGCTTTCGGCCTCGAAATTAGCGACTACATGGGTTTGACGACGGTGAGCCACGGGGGCGGGTCTCCGGGATACAATGCGTTCATATTGCGTTTTCCGGAGCGAAACTTCAGTGTAATCTGTCTGGCGAATTATCCTCTCAACACCGGCAGGCTTTCCTACAAGATTGCGGACCTGTATCTGAATATTCAAAAGGAAAAGACGGAACCGGTCCCGGTCACACACACTGTGGCAGACGTCGATCCCGTTGTATACGCCGGCTATAAAGGGAAATACAGGGTCAACGACGGTGCGATCCTCATCGTTTCAACAAATGATAACCGGTTGTTTGTTCAGCCGCCAGACGCCGGCCCATTGGAATTGCATCCGAAATCAACAACAGAGTATTCCCTGAAAGGGGCGAATGTTCAGGTATCCTTCTGTCCGGATGAGAGCGGAACAACTTCAAAACTCGTTTGGCATCAAAATGGTCATCATATTACTGCCGAAAGAGTTGCCGGCCAGCCGTTAAGTCCAGATCAGCTTTTGGAATACGAAGGTGAATATTACAGCGATGAGCTGAACGTAACCTATGGAGTGTATGTAAAGCAGGATCGGTTATGTCTTATGGCGCCGCTTGTGCCGGAGATCTTTCAATTCAATTTCAAGGATCCGCTCGGGAAGAATCCTTTAAGACATGTGGCCCGTGACCAGTTTACCAGGTCTTATGGTGCTGTTGACTTTTCTCGTGATGATAGCGGCAAGATCGCAGGATTTATCATAAGTGCAGGCACGGATCTGAGAGATTTGAAATTCAGCAAACGGTAAGAGAATCGTTAACCAGGATAAAGCCATATTGAAACAGGAGCACATCAAGATAGAGGAGACAATGTCTCCCCTGGTCTTGCAGACCGTTTCAGACTGGATTATCACGCGAACCAGAACGAAGACTCTATCGAGTTTGCCTGCTCAGGGCTGAAAATTCCGAGCGGTGCTCCTTGGGGTAATTTATATGGCAAAAGAAGCGTAAATGATGGACAATGGCACCATATTGCCGGTATATATGATGGAAGTAAAATGTATATTATCATAGATGGTAATGAGGACAGCTCGCAGCCGGCATCGGGCAGAATAAACACAAATAATGCACCGGTCTATATTGGTGAAAATTCGGAAAATACGGGACGCTTCTGGAACGGCATGATAGACGATGTTCGCGTTTACAACTATGCTCTTACGAAAGAAGAGGTTGAAGCATTTTCCAATCAATAAAGGTAACGGTAACAGCAAGTGAAAACAATTGGTAATATCAGTAAGGGTAATCAACTGCGGTGGGTAGTATTATTGCTTGCGATAGCGGTAATACTGCCCACTGTATGTTTGCTTTGGTTTATGAGCCAGGCGGTTGGAAACGAGCGTCTGGCGGTCAGGCAAAAACTGACTGCGGTTTACCAGAAGCGGCTTGAGACATTAAGTAAAAGAATTGATGATCTTTGGTTGGCAAGAATAGGTGTTATCGAAGATGAAACAGCAGTGCAACGCCAGCCTATTGAGATATTTGATCGGCTTACAGGCCGATACAGCGGGACGGATGATCCGAATGTGTGTAATGCGGTTATAATCTATGACCGTAGCGGAAAGTTGGTTTATCCGGTTACGGGTGGTGACGATTTTCCGGGTGAATTTCCGGAAGAATTTAATCTGGCATGGACTTCCGAATTAGCAGATGAAAATTATTCCCGTGCGATACAATTATATGAGCAATTCGTCGATTCGGTAGATAATGGCTATTATCTACGTTACAGTGCTTTATTAGGTCAAATCCGTTGCCTGAGAGAGTCAGGTGAATTTGATAAGGCCGTTACTCTTTGCCGGGAGATGGCTTATGGCCAAATTCCCGAAAATGTGAGTGTCTCTTCTGTAGCACTGATTGCTCGAGCAAGAATCCTGCTTGTTAATCTCAAGAGTCAAACCCAGGAGGGTGTAGGACGCTCGGATTTGGAAAATCTGATTGGTTCTGCTGTAAATTATACTCCAGGCAGCGGCTCCGGTTTTTTGCTAATGCCTTCGGGAACAAGGATTTTTCTTCTGCGTAAAGCACTTGAAATTATAGAGAAGAGCGAATGGGCCGAAGAACTGAAAGCCCAGGTTCTAAGAGCAAAAGAATTGTTATCAGCCGAAGAATTATCTTCGGCTGCAATTGAAAGATATTATACCGAGGCAGTATCAGAACCTTATTCTGAAAAAGATGCAAACGATTTAGTTTCGGTATTGAGTATGACACTGGAAATGATTGAAAGTGTTGAATTGAGTGGTTTGACCGAACAATTAAGCGAAGAAGTGAAACGACAAATATCTACGGTGTTAGATGCGTATCAAGCTAGGAAAGTTGGTGCTGGGCTGTTTAACCGGCCTGCATTTGCCATATTTGAGTCCTGGTCCGAAGATAATGTTCGCAGACTGGAATTACCTGAGGATGCCTTTGGAGTGTATCACAACTCCGGCGGCAAGACGTACTTATTATTAAAGAAGGTAAAAGAATTAAGTTCGGATTTCGATTTATGTGGAGCCGACCTCGAAGAGCTTGGCATTTCTTACAGAATTACAGACAGTTTCGGTACGTATGCCTGCGGTTTGAAAAATCCGGAAAAGGTTGCTTTTCTGACAGCGCCATTAGGCAAATTCTTTCCGAGTTGGAACATTGAGATTCACTTTAGTGATATCGATATCTTTGAAACAACAGCCAACAAACAAAAAGTGGTATATGTCTGGACCGGCCTATTGGCTATTGCCGTAATGGTTGCAGCCGGCTTGCTGGCCACCAGGGTTGTAGGAAAACAGATAAGGATAAACAAGCTAAAGAACGATTTCATTGCCACCGTTTCACACGAATTGAAAACACCCCTGGCCTCTATGCGAGTCCTCGTAGATACACTGCTGGAAGGCAGCTACCGAGACCAGCAGCAAGTTACCGAATATCTTCAGCTTGTTTCAAAGGAAAATGAAAGACTTACGGGATTGATAGATAATTTTCTTACCTTTTCGAGGATGGAACGAAACAAGCAGGCATTTGCGATGTTCAGGACAAGTCCGGCTGCAATTGCCCGTGATGCTGCAGAGGCGGTTAAGACCAAATTCAGCATAGGTCAATGCAAGTTTGAAGTGAATATCCCTGAGGATTTACCGGAAGTGTCGGCCGACCGTGATGCGATGGTAACGGTACTTATAAACCTGCTGGACAATGCGTACAAATATTCTTATGATAACAAGCAGATTGAGCTTAGAGTTTCTCCTGATGATTCTTTGGTTTGTTTTTATGTTTCTGATAAAGGCAGAGGTATGTCTCGCCGGTCCGTAAGGAAAATATTTAACAGGTTTTATCAGGCCGATAGCAGTCTTTCACGGCATGTCGAAGGTTGCGGGTTGGGGCTAAGTATCGCAAAATTTATCGTAGATGCCCACAAAGGTACAATCTCTGTCGAGAGTAAACCCGACAAAGGGAGTACTTTCACCGTGAAATTACAGGCTTGTAGTTAAGCCTCAGCAGGGAAGGATTAATAAATGAGAAAGGTGTTGATTATTGAAGACAACTCGGCCATGCTGCGGGGTCTTAAGGACAATTTCGAGTTAAAGGGCTACCGCGTTAAGACCGCCCAGGATGGAGAACTGGGTCTTAAAGCAGCACTGAGTGAAAATCCCGACTTGATTATACTCGATATTATGCTGCCAAAAATTAATGGCTATGAAATATGCAGCGAAGTCCGTAAAAAGAATTTCGATATGCCCATAATCATGCTCACCGCCAAGGACCAGGAATCTGATATTGTACTTGGTTTGAATCTCGGCGCGGACGACTACGTGACCAAACCGTTCAGTATAAAAGAATTAATGGCCCGGGCCGAAGCGTTTATGAGACGCAGAGGCGAGGAGGAACCTGATGTTTATGAGTTCGACAATTACCGGCTTGATACTATCGCGGGCACTCTCACACGAAATGGTAAGGAAATTGAGCTTACACCCGGGGAATTCAAGATGCTGCATCTTTTCCTTAGAAGGGCCGGATGCACTCTTACATCTGATGAGGTTCGTAATGCCGTATGGGGTTACTCACGCTTTATTACTTTGCAGGACATCGACCAGGCGGTCGTTGCTCTGAGGAACAAGATCGAACAAGATCCGAATAATCCCAAGTTTATTCACACTGTAGAACTTATTGGTTACAAATTTAAACCGCCGGAACCAAATGGAAACGATACTGATAATTGAAGATGATGCTGTAATGCTGCGGGGCTTGAAGGATAACTTCGAGTTCAAGGGATATGGTGTACTTACTGCGGCCGATGGTGAGGAAGGATTAAATGCTGCTCTTAATAAGAAGCCTGACCTAATTCTTCTGGATATTATGCTGCCGAAGATAAACGGCTATGAAATATGCAGGCTGATACGTAAGGAAAATCTTACTATGCCGATTATAATGCTCACCGCCAAGGGTGAGGAGTCGGATATAATTTTAGGATTGAATCTCGGGGCCGATGATTATGTTACCAAGCCCTTCAGTATAAAAGAGCTTCTTGCCCGCACAGAAGCGTTTCTTAGACGAAGCCGGCAAACCGAACAGGACATTTACGAGTTCGGAGACTGCCGGCTTGATATTCCCGCCAGAAAACTTACCTGCAAGGGAACTGAAATTAAACTCTCACCGAAGGAGTTTGGATTATTGGAATATTTTGTCAAGAAGCCTGGCCGGGCACTTACCCGTGATGATATATTGAATATGGTTTGGGGTTATGACAGCTTTATAGGCTCACGCAGCATCGACCGTTTTGTTACTACATTGCGGAACAAAATCGAACCTGACCCGCACAACCCGATTTTTATTCATACCATCAGGGAAATCGGCTACAAATTCGAACCGCCCGAGCAAAACGATTGAACTATCCATACGGCGACCAGTTAGGTTAAAACAATCAGAGTCAACGGGATTTATTTTTCTGTTGCTTTAATTGCGTCCGAGAGTTCGAGAGTGCCTTCATATAAACTTCGGCCGATTATAACAGCTTCAGCGCCAATTTCGATAAGTTTCGGAATGTCACCCAGCTCTTTTACTCCTCCTGAAGCGACTATGGGCATATCTACCGTCTCGATTAGTGCTTTTGTTCTTTCGAGGTTCGGGCCCGTCATCATGCCATCTTTGGAAATATCGGTATATATAATCGCCGCCAAAGGCAATTTGGCAGCTTCTGTGGCGAATTCCAATAAATTATGGTGGCTGTCCTGCATCCAGCCGTGGGTAGCAACTTTTGAACCCCGGGCGTCGAGGCCGAGTACGATTTTGCCACTGAATTTTTCAGCCATTCTGCTGAACCATTCGAAGTCACTTACCGCTTTGGTGCCGATTATTACTCTTTCGAGACCTATATCGAGCAGTTGTTGTATCGATGTTTCGTCACGCAGTCCGCCGCCGACTTCGATTTTGAACAGACCTAAAGCTGCTATCGCTGATATTGTATCGGTGTTGACCGGCCTGCCGAGCTTGGCTCCATCCAAATCAACGATGTGCAGCCATTTTGCCCCGGCCAAGCTGAATTCCCGGGCCTGTTTGACAGGGTCATCCTCGTAGTTTATCTGGTGGTCGTACTGACCCTGTATAAGTCTGACACATTTTCCATCTCTCAGGTCGATTGCTGGTATGATATACATTTCAGGCCCTTAAAAATCTTTGATAACTAATAGCTCCGGTACGCGATAAAATTGTTTCAATCGGCCTTATCACCGATGAGCGGCCGGGACTTATCTATCGTGAAATATACCAAATGTTTATGTGTTTCTTCAGGATTGTAGGTCTTTGAATGCTGCTTTTTAATTTCATTAATACGTTCGGGATCTTGTTCTTCACCGATTTTGGTCAGGTATAATCTTGTACCCGAATATCCCTGACCCTGCTCGATGAACATATAAGCTGCTTTGGGGTTGGATTGAACATTTGCATAGCTGAGCCGTTCTAACATGCTGAATGCAATTTTCTTTTCATCGATAATGTAAGGCCGGGAGTAAATGGCAATATCGACATTGCCATCCGAATCGCTCGTAGCTAAAACACCGGTACCTTTGGCATCTTGAAAATATTCAGACAGATTCATGATTTTCTCCTTTGTGATTTTATGTCCTTTAAGGCTTTTTTAACTTCGATATGCTTAAACTCAAAACCTGCTTCAAGCAATCTTTTCGGCAGGACCCTTTGTCCGGATAAAAGTACCTCATCAGCCATTTCGCCTAAAGCCAGCCGCATGATGAATCCCGGGAAAAACAGCCATGAGGGTCTTCTTATCACCCATCCTAATTTCTTACAGAATCTTTTCATTGTTATCGGCTTTGGTGCTGTGAGGTTAAAAACGCCCTTAAGATTTTCATTTTCCATAAGAAATTTTATTGCACCGACTTCGTCATCCAGACTTATCCATGAAAACCATTGCTTGCCGTTGCCTATGTGGCCGCCGAGAAAAAAACGGAACGGCTGCATTATTCTTGGAAGGGCTCCGCCCCCGTTCCCTAAAACCACGCCTGTACGAACAATTACACATCTGACACCCAGTGACTCTATTTGGCTTGCTATTATTTCAGAATTGCGACATACATCAGCCAGAAATCCCTTGCCGGCAGTGGAATTCTCATCCAGTCTTTCAATGCCGCGAGAGCCGTAATAGCCGATAGCTGAAGTCTGAATTACCACCTTTGGCTTTTTATTCGTCTGCTTTACAGCATCGAGTACCGCCCGGGAACTATCCAGTCTGCTGTGAAGTATGCCGGCCTTTTTTGCCTTGTTCCACCGACCGGATGCAACGTTTTCACCTGCCAGATTAATGATAGCCAATGCTCCGTCCGCCTGCTGAATCCAGCTTCCGGTTGTTCTTCCGTCCCATTCGATAACCTGGGCCCAGTCTCCTACCGATTTGGCGGCCCTGTTTGAGTCACGCGACAGAGCGATGACCTCGTAATCTTTATGCAGTGCTCTGCACAAAGCCCTGCCTATAAAGCCGGTTGCACCTGTTATTACTACCCGCATAGCGTACCTTTATGATTTTTTATCAAGATACTGGATTTTATTGACATAAGCTTCGATGTCAAATTTTCTTTTCAGTCCCGCAGCGTTCATATAACGGATTTTACCAAAAACGTGCCTTTCCGCCCAGGCCCTGTCGTGTTTTCCAAAACACCAGGCAACACCTGCGAAAGCGTTTGGGTCTCTGCCGTCGAGCTCGTATTTGTTGTTAAGATACAAAGCTGTTTTGAATCCGGTTTTAGGGTCTTTACTCCATTCGAGGATTTTTTTGCCCCAGTACATTCTCATATAACCGTGCATTTTACCCGTGATTACCATTTCTTTTTGTGCGACGTTCCAGTATGGATCGTGGGTTTGGGCATTTTCGAACTGTTCGAGCGAATATAGATACTCTCTTTTGTCTCGCCTATGGAAATTAAGAGTCCTTACGGCCCAGGGGGGTAAACAATTAAAAGTATCATAACTGTCATTAAAAAAAACGAAGTTGTGACTGAGTTCTCTGCGGACTATAAGCTCCTCCAGATACGCGTCTTTACCACCACTGGTAGTTTCAAGGACTTTCAGCGCAATATACAATGGGGAAATCTGCCCAAAATGCAGATAGGGACTCATATTCGATACACAATTTTCGTTCGGATTGTTGCGAAGCCTCGAAAAGTTATCGAGTTTATTTCTTAAAAAGTGATTTAAAAGGCGTCTGGCTTGCTTTGAACCTCCGCCGAAGCTGTCAACTTTACCGACACTCCGGTCTATATTGAGCTTTGAAATCGCTTTATCTATATCATCGATATTGAAAGCGGTGAACTTAAAATTTAATGAATCCAGTTTTGGTTTTTTGTGTTTAAGAGGAACCAGGTAATAGTCGAGCTTCTTTGTGATTCTCGGTCGAAACGTACCTGCCGAGAAGTTCTCTTTGGATGAAGCTTGTTCGACTGGAACGATTAAATTCGTTTCAACCTCATACAAAGAGCAGGGAATTTTTTTGGCTACACTCCTTCGCCATTTTCTCTGGATTCTTAACTGGCCGCCATCTACAACAACCAGAGCAGCGTCTTTTGCTAAGGTTATTGTGCTCGAATCAGGAGATTCATGGTGTATTACCATTTGAATGCCTATTGTTCGAAGGTTTTGTTTGACCTCCCTGAGGCCTTCCAGCATAAAGTAATAATGACGCAGATTGCCTTCTGGCCAATTGTCGGTTATACCGAATGATACTAAGACAGGCTTTTTCAGCTCGTTGGCTCTGCGAATTGAGTATTCAAGTGCGTGGTTATATTCGGTTCTCTGTGCGGCCTGCATCCAGTACAAAACATATTTCCCATTGCACAGGACTTTGTTGTTAAGGGCCTTTATTCTTTCCGGCTGAATCATTATTAAATATGTTTCTGATAAAACTCGTCAAGTCAGACTCCCGCATGCAAGTGCGGCTAAAATAGCTTAGCGGCAAGCTTACATATAGATATGCTAACTGTTTTGGAAAGGCAAATAAAAATAAGAAAATGCAATTATCAGGAAAATCAAATTTCTTTGACAAAATCCGACATTAGATTATATTTGCAAATAATTTAGAGTGCCTCGCAAAATGAATCGTAGCACCGAAAACGAGCGTTTTCGTTTCTGGCAAGGAAGGCGAAGCAGGCAATGTACAGCATTGTCGATGCAGCCTGACGCCGTCCAGAAAAGAAATAAACCGTTTGAATGCAGAGTCATTTTGTTAGGTGCTCTTGATAACAAAAACTTTTTGAAATTGGAGGTCAAACTATGAGTGGGACAAAGTTTTTCACAAGTGCTCTTCCAGTTAAGTCCATCCGGCGAATCATTTTGGCGATTTGTGCAATATTTTTAATGACATTGGGTTCTTGTGCTTTGGATAGTAATTCATCCTCGCCTCGAAGCGGAAAAATACCTGTTATTTTCGATACGGATATATGTGATGATATCGATGATACATGGGCACTGGCGATGCTCCTTCAATCGACTGAGTTTGATGTTAAATTGATTACGACAGCAGTAGGCAACACTTCATCAAAAGTGAAAACTGTGGCTAAGTTTCTGGAAACCATCGGCAGGACAGATATTCCAATTGGTGTCGGAGTACAACAGCATAAAGGCAGCCATAGGCAGGATGCGTGGGCAAAAGACTATAAGCTGTCGACATATCCCGGCAAAATATATGAAGATGGCATACAGGCTTTGGTT
>JACNGQ010000294.1 GCA_014384025.1 Planctomycetota bacterium
GCATCTTCCTACCCGGATTCTTGAAGTCGGTGATTTTCTTCGGGTCGGAAGACTCGTACGCTCTGAGGAAATCCGGTAGAGAATAGCTGCGGAACAGCAAATGCTGCAACTGCCGGCCATTGCTCGTGCCCTGTCGTATCCGGTTGTCGCCCGGGCAGTGATAGGCGCCGACATCCTTGATATAGGGGAAGAGAACACCTTCCCTCAGCCCGTTATGCCGCTGCTCGAGCGTGACGTCTCCGCTTGGCATCTGGCTATAGCCGCCGCCAGCCTGATAATCCAGAGGAGGCATTACCCAGGGCGGGATCCCATTAATTGGGGCGTACCTTGCCATTCCACCGCACATCCTGCTATCGTTATCGTCGGCATACATTACGTAGGCCAGTCCCATGGTCTTCTGATTCGACATGCACGCAATGCCGCGGGCCTGTTCACGTACGACATTAAGAGCGGGCATTAATACAGCCATCAACACGGCAATTATGGCGATTACCACCAGAAGCTCGATTAATGTAAATCCTTTTTTTTCATTCATTGTGACACCCCATCTTTACTTAATTGTTATGATGCGCAAAACAACTTTGTGTTCTGTTAATTTAGACACTTTCACCGATGGTATTATATCACCAAATCGGACTTTCCGCAATAAAAAATAGCTCAGATCCAAGGTTTTTTAAAGAGGTTGCCAAAATATAGCCGGCCGAGGTGAAGTGTTATGAGCTACATCACAGGGCTTATAAATACTTATCAACAAAGGTCTTGCGGATAATAATCGGAGCAAATTAGCAGCAGGATGAGAAACAGCCTGAGTATTGCGGAACAGTCGTGTGCGAATTGAAGCGGCAAATCAATAATTGCCGGATTTATGCCTGATAGTTGAATTTACAGCATTTTAGCCGGGCGGTCATTTTTAGTGGTCTTTGAAACTTTTCATCCACTCGGGCCAGTCACTTGCCTGGACACCACCGCCCATAGTCCAGGGGCCGGCTTCGACGTACTCTTTATGCCATTTCAGGGTCCAAAGCTCTTTTAGCCCGACTTTCCGGGCCGAAAAGTCCAGGAACAAGCAACCGGCGAATCCATCATGCCTGTTGAGGCAGAAGCGGCCCATTTGCGCGTTGTCATTCCATCGCTCGCCGTCATAGGTCGGTGGCGTGTCTGTGTGTAACGGCACGCCGTTATAGCGCTGGCCTTCCAGGAATAAGGGCACATACCCGGCTCCCGCTACCGTTGGCCCTCGCCAGAAAAAGTTCGGAGTCCCGCGCTCTGGATGAGGTTCACTGCCTGCCGGGGGGTCAACAACCCAACCGTTGATTCCGTAGCTTCCCTTCATTGGCTTTTTCCAGTGCCCCTGGTTTACGTAGCCCCAGGCCATTGTTACTCCGACGTTTGATCCTTCGGCGCCGGAATCTATCCCGTATTCATCCACCCACGGCTTCAATGCATTCGGACAACATGTAAACTCGTCATCCCATTTATAGTAATCGCCAAGTGCGTAAACCCATCGATTAGAGACCGTAAAGCCATTCATGAACCGGCCATTGTAGTCGTCGGCGTACATCGAAAAAAAGATACCCCACTGTTTTAACTTGGCTAAGCACGCAACACTCCGGGCCTGCATCTTTACCCGCTGCAGAGCTGGCATCAATACCGCCATCAACAGGGCAATTATTGCTATTACCACCAAAAGTTCTATTAATGTAAAACCTTTTCGTTTGTTCATAATGTCACCCTTTTCTCTTGACCGGGTCAGATGTGTAAAAGTATATTTATGTTTTGTTAACTTAGGCTACTTCACCGAGCGTATTATACACCCAAATCGGACTTTAAGCAATAGAAAATAGCTCAAACTAAGGGATTTTTTGAAGACGTCCCAAAAAGCCCGGCTAATGAGGGGATTTGGGGACATCTTTATAAAGCTTCGTAAGTATCTGTGACAGGCAAGTTTACAGCTCAAAGTCTATGAAAATTGCGGGGGTATGAAAAAACGTCTGGGTGGTTTCGAAAAGTTTTGCTTGAAATGAAATAACAAATCTGGTATAAAGAATAACAGTGAAGTTGTGTACTGGTGATCGAATCTTCATATTTCTGTTTTCAGTTGATTACAGATTGTAGAAGGAAGGATGTGAGGTCAAGCCACAAAACAACATTTTGTGCAAGCTTAATTAGAATTTATCAAGTGCGGGTGTTATTATCGGTCGTTACTATTTTAAACTTTTTTCAGGAGAACTATTATGTCTAAGAAATTGATTTGTTCGATTTTGCTGATAGCTGTGTTTGCTGTTTCAACCAACGCACAGTTCATCAGCGGTGTCGCGCATCGGAATACCGACACCGATGCCATGGAGCTGCCCCAAATCGCTCCGACACTACTCGAAGAAAATGCGGTGACCTTTGTGGACAGGACTCATGTGTACGCTGATATACCGGAGTTCATCCTCGGTGCCCAATATGTCATGCTTGCCAATGACAACAAGAATATGTCGGCTTATGAATTGGATTTGACTATGGCAGCGAATGCTACCCTGTACGTCTTTGTTGATAACCGTATGGGTGGTGCGGCAGGTGGAAAGGATGTTAATCCGAACATCGACGGCATGCCCTGGTTGGCCGATATGGGTTTTGTTGATACCGGTGAGGACATTGGAATCGATGAAAGCTTCGATGGGGGCATTAACCAATACTTCTCCATTTACGCTTTGCCGGTAACGGTCGGCACGATTACTATTTATGGCAATACCCAGGGCCATGGGGGAAACATGTTAGGTGTCGCGGCATTTGGGCCGAAGTTCAAAGCCTACAACCCCGTCCCGGCTGATGGTGCTTACCATGAGGATACCTGGGTGAACCTTTCCTGGACACCGGGTGATTTCGCCGTCTCTCACGATGTGTACCTCGGCGATAATTTTGATGCTGTCAGCGAAGGCGCCGAAGGCACATTCATTGGCAATCAAGCGGCAACCTTTCTTGTTGCCGGATTCCCGGGATTTCCTTATCCTGATGGTCTTGTGCCTGGAATGACTTACTACTGGCGTGTTGATGAGGTCAATGACGCCGACTCGGACAGTCCCTGGAAAGGTGATGTCTGGAGCTTCATGATCCCGCCAAAGACAGCCTATGCACCCAATCCGGCTGATGGTGGCGAGACTGTCGCCGTCAATGCCAGCCTTCGCTGGACACCGGGATTCGGCTCCAAATTGCACACCGTTTACTTCGGCGACAATTTTGACGATGTCAGCAACGCCGCAGGTGGATTCCCTCAGGGAGCTGCGAACTATAACCCAGGCCCACTTAAACAAGCCAAGACTTATTACTGGCGTGTCGATGAGTTCGATGCCATTACCACTCATAAAGGAAATGTCTGGAGCTTCACGACCGAAGGTGCTGTTTCGGCACTTAATCCGGCTAAGGGTGCTGTGGATGTAACACAAACACCTGTTCTCACATGGGCACCGGGCTTAGGTGCTACATATGATATTTACTTTGGCACCGATGCAAGTGCACTGGAGAAAAAAGCCAGCGGCAGCCTTGGTTCCGAGAGCTTTGAGCCCGGACAGCTTGAGTGGAATACTACTTACTACTGGCGTGTTGATGAGGCTAGTGGCACCAATGCAGAAAGCCCCTGGACTGGCCCATTATGGAGCTTCACGACTGCCAACTTCCTTATCATTGACGATATGGAGAGCTATAATGACCTTGATGAAGGCCAAGCCGGAAGCAACAGGATATATCTTGCCTGGATAGACGGATTCGACAATCCGGCTGTAAACGGTTCTACCGTTGGTCATTTAGATCCTCCATTTGCCGAGCAAAGTATCGTCAACAGCGGTTTGCAGTCGATGCCGATGGCTTATGACAACGCTGTTGGTAAATCCGAGGCGACCTTGACGTTGACCTCCAGCCGTGACTGGACCGTGAACGGTGTCAACACACTGACGATTTGGT
>JACNGQ010000115.1 GCA_014384025.1 Planctomycetota bacterium
TTTCAGTTTGCATGTCGTAAGTGGCTAAGCCACAAGGACTTAGAGCCAGCCAGCCTCGTAGCGCTGCGAAGACCCCGCACCAATTGAGCTTAGCTCACGACTAATTGGTGCTGGGCCAATTAACCAATGAACCATGAACCATGAACTATGAACTATGAACCATTTACAAGCATCGAGAAGCTAACTTTAGCTCACTTTAGGCACTTTAGCTCACTCTTCACTAAATTGCCCTCTACAACTGTAGAGAACTCTCTACAAATCACCCCTTTTTATGCAAAACAAAGCCAATTCCAGAAACGGCAAAATGAACATAACTTTAGACATGACAAGATATTAAGAGATTTTATGCCGCTCACCGGGCCAAAAAACAAACCCAATTCAAAGCCAATTCAAACCCAATTTAACCCAAAACAAACCCAATTCAAACCCAATAAAGCCAAAAACAAACCCAATTTTCGAAAGGGCAAAAATGAACGCTTTTGCGCGGATAAGGAGCCTTACAATGATATTAATAATGCTACTCGCGGATCTTATCACCCTATTAAGGGTGCCAATTCAAAGCCAATTTCAAAATCCCGGGTCGGATTTATTCTTTGAGTTCGAGTGACAATATTTACAATGCGAATGGCTCAAAATGCAAAAGACTTGACACGCTAAATATACTAACGTAATATTCCGATATAAAATTAGATGATTTTATTATGGAGTTTAATATGGCTGAGATTAAGCCAAAAATAAGCGTTGAATATGCGGATAATGCGACAATAGTCAGTTTTACAGATGAAAAAATCCTCGAAGAAAGAGATATTAAAGCACTTCAGGATTCGATTATGTCTGTTATTGAGCCGGCTAAGCGTATAAAACTGGTTTTGGATTTTGGCAACGTCCGATTTTTATCGTCCGCTGTTTTAGGACTGTTAATAAGGCTGAGCAAAAGGATTTATGAAAAGGACGGGCAGCTAAAACTTTGTAATATCAATCCGAATATATTCGAGATTTTCAAAATAACGCGTTTGACTACAACTTTCGATATTCATAAAGATGTTGAAAGTGCCGTCGAGGACTTATCTTAAGTGAATTAGGCGAAAGACTATTGTTTCGCTTATGGTATCAAGAGCACCAATCAATTTCAAAATGGTTGTAGAAAGCAGGCCATCTGCAGTCGTCGAGGTCTGCGAGCAGGTTCTGTCCAAGCTCGAACCCTACGGTTTTGACAACGATGATACTTTTGCGGTTCATTTAGCCTTGGAGGAGGCTTTTCTTAATGCCGTAAAACACGGTAATAAGATGGACTCCAGCAAAGAGGTTAAGATAGAATGTTCTGTTGATTTTGATAAAATCGAGATTTCCCTGACCGATCAGGGTAATGGCTTTGAACCTGAAAAAGTAGCAGATCCGCGATTCGGCGAGGATCTTTACAAGCCGGGGGGAAGAGGATTGCTGCTTATGAACTCGTATATGGATGTCGTTAAGTTCAATGAAACCGGCAATCATCTGTATATGGTCAGATATAAGGAAAAACCACGTCTGACAAAAGATACGGGCCAGACAGAGGTGTAATCAAGTTCAGTTTCTTACCAATGAAAGTAATGGAATGATGATTAACAGAGTTTGTATTTTTTTATGTTGTGTTTGTGTATTAGGCGGTTGTGGGATCAACGACGAGCCGATGCCCCAAATTGTAAGCGGTTCCAGCTATGCGCCCAGAGTTATTCCGCCGAGGATTATCGCGCCTAAACAAAACGTTAGAGGTTCGTATAGCAATATATCCCGAAGCTGGTTTCCACCTTCACAGTTGGAGAAGGGCTGGAGGGCTGTGATAGTACATCACTCAGCAACAGATTTTGGAAATGCCGCTATCTTTGACAAATGGCACAGGGAACGCAACCATTGGGAAGGGGTTGGCTATGATTTTGTAATAGGTAACGGCACAGACAGCGATGACGGTGAGGTTGAGGTGACGTTTCGCTGGCGAAAACAGATTCCCGGCGCTCATTGTAGAGCAGAGCCCAATAATTGGGCCAATGAGGATGGAATAGGAATTTGCCTTGTTGGCAATTTCGATAAAACTGCGCCTTCATCAAGGCAGATACAGTCGCTTTTGAAATTGATTCATTTTTTACAAAAACGATATGGAATACCAAACAACCGTATTTATGGTCATCAGGATACTCCCGGAGCACGTGTAACTGACTGTCCCGGAAGGAATTTATCGATATCAAGATTGAGATCGATGCTTAATTAATTCCTGAATCCTGTAGCCATATCCATATTCACATAGCAAGCTCGCTACGTCCCATAAACTCACTTTTAAACTCCTCAAAATATGCTTTTTTGGCAGAATTGCACCTAAACATTACCTCTAAGAAAGTTCCCGTGTGATTATACCGAAACTTGTATTGGTTATTCTGTTCAAAAACAAGTAAAGGAGTCAATCAAATGGATATATATCAATCGCTGTCTTCTCATGGCTTTATGCTGACCGAACAGATTGCAGGGAAAATTTTCGAAGTTTTGCCAGAACGGGGGCCTTTAATTGTAATTATCGACCCTAATGGCTACAGCCGGCCAAGCGATCCTGAAGAGTTTGCCAGGCTGAACATTAGCGAGTCCTTTTTGAAAGAGGTTTGCGTTACTATTGATGACGGTGCGGAGCCGGTCATAACCAGCTCAAATGATTGCAGTATTGTTGCCGGACAATTGGCGACCGAAGAGAGCAATTATGGATATGTGTTTGTTGTATTGCCGCAATATAATCCCGAATCAACTTTGTTGAATATCGATTTAATTGAAATGCTTCTTAATCAAATTGGCTTGATAGCCAAGCTTATCGAGAAGAACAATTTTCATTACGAAGTTCAGATGAAACACTACCGCGTATGCGGTCAGAGCGAGACAGCTTTGAATTGAGATATCCGATAATTACAGACGGCATGCACGTTCTGTAGTATTCAGCAGTAAAGTTCAAATTGTTTTTTTTCTGTATTCGTGGCAGTTGCAATTCGAAACACTTTAGTGAGAACAAAGCAGGGGATTTTTCAGCCAAATGACAGTCCTATTGATTTTGCAACGGAACGAACATGTGTAGCGGCCAGCCGGTATTCTTCTGCGTTTGGCAAGTGTTCCAACATTAGTGGAATATCAGGGAGCTTGCTTAATTCTCTTAAAAACACAGCGTAGTCCAAACCTCCCAAACCCGGGCGAACTTCGTCGAGGTGGGTAGTAAGTTTTGTGCTCAGAAGAATGTCTTTTGCATGGCAGCTTTTGAGATAAGGGCCAAGTTTTCTAAAGCATTCACGAATAAGTCGGCCGTTTTGAAAATATCTCTGCGGACTGCATATGAGATTAACGGGGTCGAGATGGACAGCGAATTGCTTGCGGTCAATAGCTTTTAGCAGGTATAAATATGAATCGGGTGAATCGGGATAGGCCCACGGCATAGTTTCCAAGGTAAAAAATGTCCGAGTAGGTTTGACATCATCGATAATTGCGCGTGTAGTTTCCACGATGATATCAAATGTTTCATCTGTCAGGTTTTTCTCAGAAGGGCCAGCCCAATCTTCACTAATTGAGCCGCTGATATTTACGCAGCAATTAGCTCCGATTCGGTCGGCCAGGGCCAATTGGCTGCGGCATTTTTCCAGAGCTTCCTTACGAGTTTTTTCGTCGGGGCTGATTGGATTGCTCCACGCCCCGACTTCGGCAATAATTATGTCAGCTTTTTTAGCTGCGCGGGCATAGGCTTTGACGACATCGTCTTTTTCCCCGGCACCTACAGGACAGTAGGCCGCAGTGTAGCCGAGTTTCTTAACAGCATTAACCCATGCATCCGGGCCGTCAAATTTTCCAAATGTCGGGCCTCCCAGCCGCAGTAACGGATGTTTTGACTGTGCGGCCTGTAATTTTGTCGTTGACATACAGGCAAATGCGCTTGCGCTTATCAGTGAATTTCTTATAAAGGTGCGCCGGGACATCGGAATTTTATTGCTCAGCATTTTGTGCTCCTTTCCCTACAGTAGTAATGGGCGTAAAAATAAAATACAGGTTCGACTTTCGCCCCGTTAGAAGTAAAATGTTGACTTCTAACGGGATTCACAAAACTTCAATAAGTATTTATGATGAATGAGTGAAGTTTTATAAAGATTATACCTTAATAATGGCTTGAAAGGTAATCAAAATCAGGGACGGACAAAGTTTGAATTGCTTTTAAGAAGACAATCGCTATAATTCGTATTGTCTGTTTTATCAGGCAATATACTATGCGCATAATGTACTAAGAATGAATTTAAGCCGGGGAAAAAAGTGAAATTCCAGGTTTTTAAGAACGGTAAGGTTGTTGATAAGTTTTCTTTATGTGGTGCTTATCTTTTCGGCGGCGATGGAATCGGTATTCGCCGGGCCCAGATTAGCTTTAAGAACGGTTTTATCGACTGCAAAAGGCCCAATTTGGACACGGCAGGACTGGCTTTGCTATGGCAAATAGACGGTTTTGGCAAGGTACTATTACCAACAACATGTCTGCCGGAAAGAGAGCGTCCATATAATTTGAATGTGGAGATAACACGTTCAAAGCTAATGCATATAGTGAATAAGAGGGAGGACTGGTTGTTTTTTAACAACACAGATGGCCTGGAAGATGTTTGTAAAGAGGGTCAGGATTTATTTATCCGGGCGATTCAAAATATTTCAGATGTGTCACAATCTTCTAAGCTGGCAGATGATGCACTTAAAAAAGCTTTAGTTTTTTCTGAAAATCTGGCAATAAAACAATCTGAATCGCTTTTTGAGACGAGAGGCACAAGCCATGGTTTTGGGCGGGGCTGTCTTGGCTGTAGAGTGGACCCTAAAGAGATTGATAAACCTCAATATATCGAGAAGCTACTCGAATTGTTCGGGTCTGTTACGATTCCGATAAATTGGGCCCAAATAGAATATAAAAAAGGCAGTTATGATTTTTCGATAATTGATGCGTGCATTAATGTACTTAGCAAACAGAAGGTAACGCTTAGTGCAGGGCCGTTGCTTTGTTTTTCAAAAGAGTATTTGCCTAAGTGGTTACTTAGCAGTAGGGTGGGTTTTGAGAAAATTCGGGAAACTGCATATCGTTTTATTTCAGAGGTTGTCTCCCGTTATGGGGGAGTTGTTCGTGCGTGGTATGCCATAAGCGGATTAAATGTGTTTAATTATTTTGGTTTCAGGTTTGAGCAGATTTTGGAAATGACGCGTGCGGCTAATATGGCGGTCAAACAGGCTAGTGTCAGGGCCCTGAAGATAATAGAAATCAGCAATCCGTGGGGCGAATATTATACGACAATCCCCAACAGTATTCCGCCTATAGTGTATATGGATATGGTTGTGCAGAGCGGGATTAATTTTGATGCATTTGGACTTCAAGTACGGTTTGGTAAAAATCAGCCAGGTATGCACGTTAGAGATATGATGCAAATATCGGCGATTCTGGATTCTTTTGTACCGATAGCGAAACCTTTGTATATAACCGACGTGGAAGTTCCAAGTAAAAACGGATCGGGTTTACAGGATGGTAAAGTGGCAGGTATATGGCATGAAGAGTGGGACCAGGTGCAGCAGGGGCAATGGATTGAGCAGTTCTATAAAATAGCGCTCAGCAAGCAATTTGTTAACTCGGTGACATATTCGCACCTCGCCGATACAGAGGACAGTGCCATAGCTGACAGCGGTTTGTTAACGGCCGATCTCGCACCCAAAGAATCATATCTAATGTTGAAGAAACTGTACGATGGGATTTTCGGCCGGTAAATAAATCTTAGCTTGTGTTTTGAGGTTCGAAGGAGCGATGCAAAGAGATATGGGAGAAGCCAGGCAAAAGAATATTCAATCATTTGCGTTCGTTCTTAGTATTTGCGCGGCGTTTTGCTTTTGCCTGGGTTTTGTTTCTGACTTTGTCGGAACCGGCCAAAGCTGCGAAATTGAATTAGAGAGCAGGATCAATCCGAACTATGCACCTATAGAGAGTTTGGTAAGGTTGCCCGGCATTGGTGTCTCAAGAGCCGGAGCGATAGTAGCTTATCGTGAGAAATTCAGTAATACTAACAGTGGAAATCCAGTCTTTCAAAGTTCTAATGATTTGCAAAAAGTCAGGGGCATAGGCCCGAAAACAGTGCAGAACATAGACGAATGGCTGAAGTTCGAATAGAAATAAAATATGACATATAACATGGAAAGCGTTTGATAGATAGGTACAAAAGGAAATGAGCGAGTGGGAAGTTGACAAACCATTAGGTCAATGCTACGGCACAGGCAGGAAAATTGAACCCGGGGAAGAATACTTTGGTGCCCTGATAGAAATTGAGGAAGGGCTGCAACGGCGGGATTATTGCGCAGATTACTGGGAAAGTGAAAAGCCGAACGTGTTTTGTTACTGGAAAAGCAAGCTTTTGCGTCCTGATGAGAAAAAGAAGATATTCGTAGATGACAATATGCTGATGGCTTTTTTCGAACGGCTGGAAAATGAGACTGAGCAGGAGAAAGTAAACTTTCGATTTGTCCTGGCATTAGTTTTGATGCGGAAAAGGCTGCTGAAATATGATGAGACCAGAGACGAAGACGACAAAGAAATCTGGCGTTTGAGAATAGTTGGTGACAAGTCCGCCGGTAACCGGGTCGAGGTAATAAATCCTCATCTCGATGAAGAGCAAATCAGTCAGTTATCATCACAAATAGGTCAAATTTTGCACACGGATGTTTAGAGAATGAATGAACAACATTATTACCTGCGTTTATGCTTTTGTTTTGCTGTAGGCGTGCTGTTTTTTAACGGCTGTGCAATTGAGCCCCCAAAACCTCCTGAAATGATGCCGGGCAAAGAATCTGCAACCGAGGCTTTAGCTGTTTTGAAAGCACGTTCACAAAACGCGGTGTCACTTTTAGCAAGAGGCCGGTGTGTTTTCGAGTATTATGATCCGGAAAATAAGAAACGTAAAAAAGAAAAACTTGAGGTTACGGTTTTAATGAAGCCGCCTGTTGAACTTTACCTGCAGGGCGATGCGACTCTTGTTCCCAAGGCAATAATTCTCGGCTCGAACGAGCGTGAGTTCTGGTTGGTGATGAGGCCAAATGAAATCAGCACATACTGGTGGGGGACATGGTCCGAGCAGAATTCTTCCCAAGGGCTGATAATAAATCCCAGAACTTTATTCGAAGCTCTTGGATTTTTGGAAACAGGAGCGGAGGGAAACTGGTCTTTATCAAATAAAGCCACTTATGATGTACTAATACAACGAAACAAGGGTGTAGTAGTTAAGAAAATGCGTATCAACAGGCGTGATTATCTGATTAGCACAATCGAATATTATGATTCGAAGAGCCGGGCTTTGGCTTTAGCAGAGCTAAAAGATTATAAAGAGGTGTCTGATGGCTTTTTTGTTCCTGCTTCTATTAAGATTATCGCATATGACCAGGACAACATCGCAGAGCCGCTTGGTATTACCCTTAACCTTAAGTCTATAAAACCAAAAGAGTTCACTGAGAGACAGCAGAAAGTTTTTGAACGTCCGCCGCCGGGAAATCTTAGGCACATTCTAAAAAATGAAGGCGAAAAGTGGATTGAACAAAGTCAGTAAACAAGAAGATGGAGACTGCGTGTGACCCGGGTGAGCTTAATAGAGCGAATTAAGCGGGATTTATTTTTGCTTGATGGAGCGATGGGAACCGAGCTGATTGCTCGCGGGATTGAAGCAGGCAAGTGCAATGATTATCTGAATATTGAGCAGCCTGATATTATTTCGGATATTCACCGCAGCTATTTAGAGGCGGGCAGTGATGCCGTTATTGCAAACACATTCGGCGCTAATAAATATGCCCTGGGTCGTCATGGATTTGCCCAAGAGACTATAAAGATAAATAAAGCAGGGGCTCAAATAGCTCGAGATGCGGCTGGTGAGAATAAGTATGTATTGGGTGATATTGGGCCGAGCGGGGATTTCCTTGAACCTTTGGGGAGCCTGAAGGCTCAGGATTTGAAAGATGCTTATGTCCGGCAGGCAAATGCCCTTCTGGATGGCGGTGTTGATGGTTTTATAATCGAAACAATGACCGCTCTTGAGGAAATAACGGTTGCAATTGAAGCAGTTAAATCTATCGGTGGCGATTTGCCTGTGTTTGCATCGATGTCTTTTGATAAGGCCGGCGATGATTTTAAGACGATGATGGGTGTTGACGTTGAAGCGGGGATTGCAAAAATAGTCTCATTGGGGGTTGATGCAGTGGGATTTAATTGCGGGACTCTCTGTCTTGATGGGTATATAGAGCTGGCTGAGAAATATGTTTCGGCGGTGCGGGCGCTGTCGGCTGATGTGATAATTTATGCTGAGCCTAATGCAGGCAGGCCGGAATTAGTTGATGACCAGGCGGTTTATAAAGTGTCACCTGAGGATTTTGCAGCGGTGGTTGAGAAAATATATGCAGCCGGTGTTAATATTGTAGGCGGCTGCTGTGGGACAAGTCCGGCACATATCAAGGCAACGGCCGAAAAATTGAAAGGCTGATTGTTGCACATATCATTTTTTCAGATAGTGGTCAAAAAATTTACGATTTGGTCAATAGTATTTTTGGTGGCGCCCTGGTTTTTTCTTATTACCTCTCGACCGTTATTAGCGATGGACCGAGCGAAATCAGAGTCAGTGAGACATTGCTGCATTGTCTGAAGCAATTCTTCCTCGTCTTTGACCATAATAGCACCAGAGTCGGCTAAAAGGGCATCAACGGTCTGTTTGAAATTAAAGGCATGTGGTCCAAATACGGTGCATTTGCCGAGAGCTGCGGCTTCGACCATATCTGAACCTCCCATTGGTACGAGAGACCGGCCAACGAAGATTATTGTTGCCAGTGAGTAAAACTTCCGTAAGTCACCCATCGTATCACCCAGGATAATCGCCTGGTTATCGGTTGGCGGTGGGGTGTTGTTGTTTTTAATTTGGCTGTAGCGGATTAAGGGAAGACCTCTGCGTTCTATTAGCTGTGCAACTTCATCGAATCTTTCAGGTTTACGGGGCACAATCACTAAACGCAGGTCAGCGAACCGGCCATCCTGTTTTAACTTTTGATAGACATCGAGTAATATTTTTTCTTCATCATTTCCCGTAGCGCCTGTAACCCATAATCTTTCGCCGCCAATATTGAGCTGCGCTGCAATGGCATCGGCGCCTTCGACTTTGTCGGTGATTTGGGCGGTATCGTATTTTAGTGAGCCGGTTACAATTACTTTTTCATCCGGGCAGCCGAGCTCTTTGAATCGTTGGGCATATTGTTCGGTTTGGGCGAGAGTGAGGCTGATTTTTCCAAACATTTTCTTAACGAGCGGTTTTATTTTTTGATATCTCGGGAAACTTTTATCACTCATTCGGCCATTAACAACAATGACGGGAATATTTGATTGTTGTGCGAATTGAATAAGATTAGGCCAAACTTCCAGCTCCATAAGCAGGCAAATATCCGGTCGAATATTCCTGAATGCTCGTCGCATTATCCATGAAAAATCAAATGGGAAATAGAAAACCTGGTGATTCTCGCTGAAAAGAGCGGTCGCGCGGGCAAAGCCTGTATCTGTGGTTGTGCTGATTACGATTTCGAAATCGCCGAATTTATTTTCAAGCTGTTTGATGATTGTCTTGGCTGCATTGACCTCGCCTACACTCACGGCGTGAAGCCAGATACATTTTTTGTCGGGAGCCCTGCGGGCGATTTTACCAAATCGCTGGTTCCAGCCGGTCAGGTAGCGTTTGTGTCTTATAGCTCGATATATAATCACGGGGCTATATACTATCGCAACTGACAAATACAGTAAATCCAGGATGATTCTCATTCGGTCGTCCTATAAAGCGGTAAACGGATTAGAAACTTATGAATAATATTCGTAAAGTGTGATGATGTCAATCAGTTGCCTGAATCTGTAAGAAGGAATTGATATGTTGTTATGTTTGTAGACAAGAAGAACCGGATGTATTTTTGGCGCTTTTCCTCTCAGATTAGAATGTATTTATGGAGAAGCAGTTTTGAGCCAATTGTCGAAAAATATTGATAGATCAAGCGTATCTATAATACCATCAGGATTATGAGTCGGCGCCAGGTCGGCTGCTGGATTCCAATTTGGAGAGGTTGTGGTGCTCAGCCAGGCATTAGCAAATGCGTCAAAATCCAGAAAGTCAACTATACCATCACCGCCTTCAGGGGCAATATCAGCAATGAGATGCTTGGTGATAAGCTCGAATTCCAGGGAAGGAGGGTCCTGTCCCATTAGACCTCCGCCCCGTAAAACAAGGTTGAAATTGATAAAGAGATTCATGCCGATTATGCCTTCCAGAGTTCCTCCCTCCGGCGAGCTGACATCAAGCAGGACGACTGGAACATTTGTAAAACTCAGCCACTCACCGAGTGATGGTATCTCGAGAGAGTCGATATAGAATCCCGGTTCGAGAGTTATCTCCCCGGTGACGTCCTGAATCTCTGCTTCAAAATCTGCATTATTAGGATTGAGTCCGAGCCGAGATGCGACGCCGGAGCTGATAACAGTAATCTGAGCACCCGTGTCTAACATGAAACGTGTTTTGTCAATTGCACTGCGTTCGTTATGTCGAAGATCCACACTGTCAACGAAAAACAGGCTTTGGGCCGAGTTTCCCACGATGATAGAAGGGGTGCCCGGCTGGAAAATAAACTCCATAATAGCTTCGAGATCCGGAATGTACTGTATATTTTGCGCACCGGAGGGAATGAGATTCAGAGGTATGCGGTTGGCATAATCCGGTATCCGGGAATCGTCGTGTTCATAAAATTTTATGTCCGGAGATGTAAGGTCATTGCCATCGTATGTTACGGTTATCTGAAGGTCGTTATTGATTACCGTAACGAAATTTACGCTCATAGGTGAGCCTAAGACAGTTGGCAGATCAGGTTTGTCTTCGGGTGGTAAGTCTCCGATGATAACTGAGACATTGCTTTGACCAACCATATTTGAGCTGTCCAGGGTCATTCCATTCGGTTCAATGGCTGCCAGCCCATCTGCAAAGACAGCTAAAGGCTTGCTCACCCATCCAAAAACAGAGTTTGTTGCACCAAGAATCTCTGTCATACTCGATGTGATTAAATCGGCCTCATAGATGCCTGTTCGATTAGCTCCGGCGTAGCTTATTATGTGGGCGGAAGCGCCGGTGTCAAACAGACCGATGGTAAAGTCAGTCTCAGGGTTATCCGTTAAATGCCTGCCGACAACAGACATATGTGCTTCAGCCACCCAATCAAAATCATCCGAACCCTTATCTGTCACACTGACGACAATCCTCGGCACGAATCCATCAATGGGGGGGGAATCGATAACATTCGCCATCACAGACGGTATCGACAGGAGGCTAAATGACTTTTCCTCGGAAGGCAGGTTATCCCGCAAAATCCTTTTGCGTACGACATCAGGCTGGTTACCGGCTTTTCCATTGTATAGCGATGGTTCCTTATCTTCAGAATATCTTATGGCTTTTACCCGACCGCCGCCGGTAGTTCTCCAATCGACCTCTTGCCGCTTCCAGCCGGTCCTTCCGGCATGGGCAAAAGAAACCGAGAAAACGACTATCGCTGATACAATAGTGAATAAGACTCTAATCTGGTTGTATTGATTTTTTCTTTTCATCTTCTACCTTACCTTTGAGATTCATCTTATATTAACATATTCAGGCAGAATTTTCACGATAAAAAAGTTAAACCGCCGGTTGTTTTCTTTTAAGCAACTGTTAAATTTTCTGAGAACTCTTTCACATACTGACTGTCTCTATATAGTAAGTGCCATAAGGCAATGTTTTTGTGACTTGAAAATCGCTAAATAAGATAAATACTGCAAAAAAAACTTAGACCGATAACTTATGGGCAGAATCGATGTAGTGTTGATTTATGTCCCCCGGAGTTCACTTGGATGGAACGTCGGTCTCCAGGTTCTACTGCTGGTTGTAAATGCTTATCTATTCTACTCTTTAGGTTATTTTAGTGCTGTGTTATTCCTGAGGAGTAATTGTAAGGCAAACAAGGGCATGAGTCACAGGTTCTGTAAGGTTAATGCCCAATCGGGTAGGTTTTTTCCTGGCGCTGACGTCTTCGTTGATAGTTTCCGGCTCTAATTTAAAGTCTGAGCCGGTTATCTTTATTTCCACGTGCAGAGCTTTTTCCGAATCAAGGACGATTAGCGAACGAGAAGAGGATTGTTTCCAATTGTCGAATGTAATCAGGGCCGTGCCGAAGGTACAAGGTCGGGAGAAGGTGACTTCGTCGGTTACACATAAAGAACCCTTACCGATGCGGGAATAGACGAATTTACGTTGGAGCTTTTTTAATTCCGGTACATTATAAGCTGAAGAAATATCCAAAACCAGTGTATCGGTACTGTCGGTAAAGTTTTGGCTGATTAAGCGGGCACGGGCCCGGCTGCCGGTTTGCTGTAATTTGCCGGCGATAACAGGGACGGGGTGGCCGAAGGAATTAAGGACTTTGCTTTCGTAGCGGCGGGAGCTGAATGTACGGGCGGTATATACTTCACCGCCGGGGTCAATCAGCAGGGGCTTATCGCCCAATACTACAACAAATGAGCCGACATCGTTGTGGTTGTGATGTTCCTGATTATGGCCGCCTTTTAGGGCGACGGCCAGTTGCGAGGACGAATTAGAATTTGGCCGGGAGATTAGGATACCGGCTTCGTCAAACCAGGAGCGTATGCCGGGGCCTTGGGAAGAACCTTGGCTAAGTGGAGTGCGAGAAGCGGAATTGGGAAAGGAATACATCATACTTTGATACAGTGAGCCGCTGGGAGAGACCGGATCGATTTGTTCCCATGAGCGTAATGCCAAGCCTAAGCGCCGACTGATAAAATACATCAGATTTGAGCTGGGCTGTGTTCTGATGGAACAATCGGCAAAGGCCGGATAAACGTCATTGATGATTTTAATATTTGCGCCGAATGTGGCTGCTTGTTTGGCCTTGTTATTTTGGAGCAGATCAACTTTGCCGCCGGTGGCCTGGTGAATCATTTCGCTGAGCATGATATAGTAGCCAAAGCCATAGTTCCAATAGCCAAGGCCTTCGGAGCAGTAGCCGTCATCAGTGAATCCATCGAGGAAGTATTTTGAGTAGTGCTCTGCCGCGGCTATAAAAAAGGCACGCTGTTCAGGCGGATCAATGACGGCCAGTGCCGCACCTGTTACTCCTGCCAGGCAAACAGCGTTCCAGTTGTTTGTTCCGGTCATCCACCAGTTTTGACTACGTTTTCCCATGACCATAGCCCGATACGGTTCAAAGATACGCTCATCAAGGTGGTTATGGATAATCCGGCGAATTTTGGGACTTAATTTATCGGCCAGCAGATAATCTGCGGTTGCCAGAGACCAGGCAAGCCCGGAAGAGCCGAGGTCAATGTCCGTGCTTATTTGGTTAAAGTTGGTGAGCTTAGCGTCGTGGGCCGGCATAACCCAGGTACGTTCGGAGCAGAGCACCCTGACAATTTCTTCAAAGGCCGGTATGAAACGGCCTTTATTTTCCAGGCATTCGGCCAAAGCAAGTGTGCGTATTCTCCCACGCCGAATGCCGCTGACTTTTTGCCAGCGGGTACGGTTGCCGGTGCGGGAGAAATCCAGAAACAGGTCATCAGGCTGGTCGGGGATAGGTTGCTGCAGAAGCTTTTCTGCGTCGAGGATTATTTTCTGAAATGCATCATTTCCGGCCAGTTTTTTCCATGTGTTCCTATCCGAGATGTGCGAACCAAAGCCTACCGGCTTTGCAGGAAGCAGCGTAGAGATATATTTGATGCGGTTTTGGTCGATTGTGCCGGCCGCTCCAAGGGCGGCTCCCTCGGAGATGATTATGCTGCTCGTCAATAGTGCCAGAGTTACCACCTTGAAAAACATCGAACAGTTTTTCATTCGTTTCATTGAAATTCATCCTTTCCAAAGACAGCTAATATATATCGCGGAATTTACCTGAAATTGTGTCCTTTTATAACAAATATATCAATTACGCAACCACCGGATTTATCTCGTGAAAATGCTGAAAAACGGCTCATTGACTTTAGTTTCATCAACTTGTTCCAATAAGAATTTTATGGCCTTCCACTGTTGTGGGAATAACAGCAATCGCCTTTGCGGGAGAAAGTCCGATTAAAACAAAGAGAAATTCACTCTGCGATGCTCCTTAAAGAACTCATAACTATATTTCAATGACAATATAAAGTCAAAGGGAATTAATGGAAATGCCATTATTCTGCAGGAGCAGAGAATGTACCCGAAAAAATGGAGTTGTTCCCGTCATCACCCAGAGAACTACCTTTAGGGGATTTCAGTTAAGAGTGAATACCGTAAGGGTGATGATTTGTGCCGAAATATTATTTTTTTCTGACCTCGAATTAAGGAGGTGTTATTTCTTGACGATAAGATATTTGAAAACAAAGGCCCTGTAAGTCATATGGCGAGCGGTTGTGGAGGAACGCTCGCCATTTTTCTTGCCTCCAAGGCTTATAGCCATTTTGCCCCCCCCCATGTTCTTATAAAGTAGCTGCCTTAAGACGCCGATGGATAGTTATGAAAAGCGAGTTTATTTTCTTATTAAAGGAGATAAATTATGATCCGTGAGGAGAAGTCTCATGTTCTTGAAGGGCCTCAAAAAACAGAATCAGAAGCAGCTCAAAAAATGCCGTTTACCCAGGCCATTCAGACAAATCCAAGATTAGCTGCCGCATACTACGACCGAGCGAATGCATTCTACAACAAAGGAGAATTCGAAAAAGCGTGGAAGGATATTGATAGGGCACGGAGTATGGGGTATCAGGTCCCAAAAAAGTTTCTCAAGTCACTTCGTAAAGTGACAGGAAGAGAAGTATAGATTATCTCGCTTTTGTAATGAGCTACAAAAGGGATTGTTGGGACAACAACAGATTATAGAAACTGGAAGTTGGAAGATTGTCAGTGAGAAACAAACTGTTAATGTTTATGCTGGCTTTTTGTCTTTGCGCAGCGGATTGTACCACGTATTCAAAGAAGGCGATTGAAGAAGTCGAGCCTGTTGAGTTTCCGGCCGGTCCTGTTTTGACATTGTCGGAGGATCAACTATTTTTCTTGGACTGGCACATTGCATATAGCGGTGGTGCTCATGTGAAAGAAAAAAGGATTGTGCCCGGCCCGGGTGTAGAGTTCGACATCTATTTTCCGAGCAATAGTCCCGATAGCCGTTCGCTGGATATAGTCTCCAGCGGTGAAGGTGGAAGAGGCAACTTAGTTGGGGCCGACATACGCAATTATGAGACATTTGGTCTGAAGTTGACTCTGGTTTCCGTTAACGGACAAAGTGAGCCGGATATGAAGCAAAGGATTGTGGCCGGTGCGGTGATAGGACCAACTGTCAAGGGCCGACTGTGTACCTACGAGCCGGTCATATTGGGTTTTGCAGATTCAGAAAAGATGGCGATTGCAAAGACTTCGGTTTCAGCGGATAAGATTTATCAAATCGGTTTTCACGTCCATATGCAGAATCCACAGGACTGGGACCAGTCGGGCAGTATAATGAGACTCAGGATAGAACCGTACGTCGAAGACGTCGATGTGAACGATATAGCAGACTCTTATTCGGCTGGAGCTCCGGTGATTACCTCTGTGCCTGTAACTACGGCTACCGCTGATATATTATATAGCTATGATGTTAACGCCATCGACCCAGATGTGGGAGATACGCTGACATATTCCTTGACCACCAAACCTGCCGATATGACAATAAATCCCGCTACGGGATTGATAATATGGCGGCCTGTGAGTGACAAGGGAGGAACTAATGAGGTGGTAGTAGTGAAGGTCACCGATAGCAACAGCATCCCGGCAGCAGCTACTCAATCATTTATTATCACCGTAAAACCGACTCCATACGAGGTAACTAAATTGGAAGTGCTGAATGGTTATAATCAAATGAGCAGAAAAACTTTATTAGCAGACGGCAAAGTCAATCTTGTTCTGGCAAGTGATAATAAACGGTTGGAAACCAGCTTCGGTTCGTTTACATCTTATGATTTTTCGGATATGGATATCCCGCCAAATGCTATAATAAGGTCGGTCGTAGTTTTTGTCGAACACTTCGAGGAAGAGCGATTTGCCCGGGAAAAATTAGAATGGTCTATAGGCAGGGGGTGGCCGTTTAGGCGGGTTGTTTGGGATTCACTAAACGCTGAGGTGCATATAGGAGAATCGAATGAGGCCGTTGATTCTTGGGATATAACAAGTCTGGTTGATACCAATGAGAAGATAAATGACCTCCAGTTAGAAGTTAAGAATAATAACAACACTGTTAACAGTAAAACGTCAATAGATTATATCTATGTAGTAGTTACGTTGGAATAATTCTTCTTTGAGAAGTAGCCCCCCAACTTCACTTTTCTGGTGTTTATTTTTTTACCGAAAATAATACGTATTGTCGGATCTGAAGGTTGACGGAGCTATGCACATAGAAATATGCTTACCAGCACTATCAAGTTGACCATGATTACTACGGTTAAAAGTTTATGCCCAATGGAAGTGAAATCATCTGTTGCAGGTGTATTCCTGAATATTGGTTCCTCGAAACCTGTATCTGGATTAGTGAAAGGATGATATCCGGCAAGGTAAGCTTGGGGATTAAATAGACGATACACGGCGGAAAAGGGTTGGAAGCGGATTGTCTTGCTAAAAAAACACTATCTGTATCGTTGAATGTTAAAGATTGGAGTGTGTATTTAAAGAGCGGGCCGAGAGAGGAGATGGAGATGTGGTAACTCGGCCCGCGTAGCACCACTCCCTATAGTATTATACGATTGGCTGTCAGTTATGGTTCTGTCATTAACAAATAGAATAGATCCTGTGGTAGAGTAGGAAAGGGGGCGTCTATGACAAAAACGAAACTGCTGAGATTATTCAGACTATCAATGGGCAAATGTAAACTGAATCGAAAAATCTCAGCCAAATATGAACAGGATAAAATAGATAAAGCTATAAGGATTCATGCAATAGAAAGATAATGTAGCGTAAGACACGATATTCATAGTATAATAAGCAAGGTTTTGCATCTGGCAATGGCGGGTACGGTTGCCGGATGCTTTATTTTGTGTGAGGTCGAAAGCCTTGAGTAAAGGCAGAGACAAATTAAGTTTTGCCAGAATAATTCTTTTGATTATAGCTACTGACCTGCTGCTCGGTGAACCTGCTTTTTTTCATAGTTTTGGCCTTTTCAAAAGCGGATTCTAACAGTTTTTTTTCGCATTTTGAAAGGATCAGTTTTCGGGTAGCAGGTCATGAAGAGTGTGACTGAGAGAAAAATAGGTAAGAAGTGTAATATGGATTTCGTGGATATAACAGTATGAATATTTTGGGAATATCGGCCTTCTACCATGACAGTGCTGCCGCCTTTGTGCGTGACGGGGAAATTATAGCCGCCGCTCAGGAGGAACGATTTACACGAATCAAGCATGACAGTCAATTCCCGACAAATGCGGTTGAGTATTGTCTTGGGGCCGGGCAGCTCACCGCCGAAGAGATCGATTATGTGGTCTTTTATGAGAAGCCGCTGAGAAAATTTGAAAGACTGCTCGAAACCTATATAGGTTATGCTCCCCGAGGTTTTAAGCAATTTTTTATGGGTATGCCGGTATGGCTGCGGCAAAAGCTGCATTTGCCCCGGGAGATGGACAAGGCCTTACAGAACAAGTTCAAGGGGCGCTACGTTTTCACTGAACACCACGAATCCCACGCCGCAAGTGCCTATTTCCCCAGCCCGTATGATGAGGCCGCCATTCTGACAATGGACGGCGTAGGCGAATGGGATACGGCCAGTTTCGGCACAGGCAAAGGCAACAAAGTCGAACTGACAGACGTAATGCACTTTCCTCATTCACTCGGATTGCTTTATTCGGCTTTTACCTACTTCACTGGTTTTCGGGTCAACTCAGGCGAATACAAACTTATGGGGCTGGCCCCGTACGGTGAACCAAAATACTCCGAACTCATATTAGAAAAGCTGATTGACCTCAAAGAAGACGGCTCATTCAGGCTGGACATGTCATACTTTCCCTACTGTCATAAAACCGTTATGATCGGCTCGAAGTTTGAAAAGCTCTTTGGTGGACCGGCCCGAAAGCCCGAATCACCGTTGAAACAGCGGGAAATGGACATTGCAGCCTCCATCCAGGTCGTCACCGAAGAGATTATGCTCCGTGCTGTCAGGCATGTGCATCGCAAAACCGAGATGAAAAATCTCGTATTAGCCGGCGGCGTAGCTTTAAACTGCGTAGGTAACGGCCGTATTCTTCGTGAGGGGCCTTTCGATAATATCTGGATTCAACCTGCCGCTGGAGATGCCGGAGGCGCCCTGGGAGCGGCCTTGTTTGTGTGGTATCAATTGCTGAACAATGAGCGCACTGTTGACGGCCATGACAGCCAGCATGCGTCCCTGCTCGGGCCTGATTTTAGTAATGAACAGATCCGGCTGTTTCTTGATTCTGTTGATGCCAAATATCATTCCTGTCAGGACCAGGAGCAATTATTTGAAAAGGTGGCGGACCTGATCGACGGGGAAAAAGTAATCGGCTGGTTTCAGGGACGAATGGAGTTTGGGCCACGCGCTTTGGGCAACCGAAGTATTATTGGTGATGCGAGAAGTGTAAAGATGCAGTCGGTAATGAACCTCAAGATAAAATTCCGCGAGTCTTTTCGTCCTTTCGCTCCCTGCGTCCTTCGCGAGGATGTGGCGGATTATTTTCAGATGAGGCCCCAGGAAGACAGTCCGTACATGCTGTTGGTGGCTCCAATTAACAATGACAAACGCGTAGCCTCCGATGGGGAGATAGAAAAACTAAAAGGGCTGGAAAAACTAAAGGTCAAACGCAGTGTCATACCGGCTATTACCCACGTGGATTACTCGGCGCGAGTTCAAACCGTTGATCCCCGGCGTCACACAAAACTGCACCGTTTAATGAGTCAGTTTAAGGAAAAAACGGGCTGCCCGATAATCATCAATACGAGTTTTAATATCCGGGGCGAACCGATTGTATGTTCTCCGGAACATGCCTACCGCTGCTTTATGGCGACCAATATGGATGTCTTGGTGATGGAAAATCAGTTGCTTTACAAAGAAGAACAGCCTCAGGCAAAGCAGCACGAGATAGATGAATACAAAGCGAAGTTCGAATTGGATTAACTTGCTTAATAAAGAGGAATAATTGAAGATGTCGCTAATTGAAATAGACTGGAACCCGAAAAGCAAACAACTGCGAAATTTTGGTAAAATCGCTCTGGCGGCGTCGGTCATCATCTCTTTGTTATTATATCTGCTTAAGGGGGTTGCGATTCAATGGTGCTTGATTATCTGTGCCTTTGGTTTTATGGTCTTTATAATCAGCTTGATTTCGCTCAGGTTGACGAAGATGATTTACCTTGGTATGATATTATTAACAATGCCGATAGGCTGGGTGGTAAGCTTTATATTGATGGCGGCCTTTTATTTTCTGCTGCTGGCGCCGCTGGGACTTATCTTTCGCTTAATGGGCCGCGACCCGCTTTGTCGAAAGTTTGACCCAGCTGCAAAGAGCTATTGGCTGAGCAGGCGGCCGCCTAAGGGCCAGGAACAGTACTTCCACCAGTTCTAAGAAAATTTGGAGAATAAAAATGTCTGAGAATTCTCGACAGGAACAATCCGGCGAATTCGACAGATTAGCACAACAAAAGCGAACACCCATGCTCGCAGAGTTCTGGTTCTTCCTCAAACACAATAAAAAGTGGTGGCTGCTCCCTATACTAATTGTACTGCTTCTTCTGGGCTTGCTCGTCCTCCTGGGCGGTACGGCCATAGCGCCATTCATTTACCCGCTCTTCTAAGAAAGTTGCAGGATAGAGTTTCATAAAGAAAAGACCATCCGCCGAAAATCCGCGCGGGCTAAAAGTCAGTTTAATAAAAATCTGGGGGGTGTTCAGGTCAAGTCTAATCCCTTTCTTTAATGTTCCTCCATAATTCTATGGGCGTGAAACTATAGATGGAAGTATCCACTGTCTTTTAGTATTCAGAAAAAAGAGCTGGTTCAGTTAGCAGTGGGAAATCGTCCGTCTAAAAAAGTGATTCTCAAAAGGCCCGCATCCTGTTTTGCAAATTGTCTACGAGATTTTAGAAAATCAAAGGTTGGTCTGGAACAGTTAAACGGATGAGCAGACCTGAGGTTGTGGTGGTCAGACAGCCGGGCAGCTCGGGCTAAGTCTTTGATATGCCGGGACATATCTCTATTTAGGGGGCCGCTAATAACCAAAAAACTATAACCCTGAGGTCGATTTTGAGTCATTTAATTATCGAAAATACCGGGGAGAAATCAGGCTCCCGAGGCTCCTAATACGACCTGAGAAAACCTGAGAATCATAAAATTTCACCCCCATTAACGGGCCAAATCACCCCCATAATGCATATATTATGGCGGCAGAAGGCCCCCAAATGAACCCCAAATGGACCCTGGGAAGAGCCCAGAGACGGTAAATTTACTCCTATGGATAGATCATACTATACCTTAGAGCGTGTGTGAGAAGTGGCTTAAATTCCGTTTTATGCCGATATAGAATGATAT
>JACNGQ010000414.1 GCA_014384025.1 Planctomycetota bacterium
GAAGAAGCTGACCGAATCGAAAGACCTTTGGGTAGAATTGAAGCCTGATGAGCCATGCTATATGGTTCTTAAGGGAACGTATGGCGAAAAGATTCATAAGACCTTCAGGGTAACGAGACAGGGAGTTCGCTGGCGTTTTCAACGGCTGTTCAACCATGTCTATGTAGAAGCATTTCTTACCATTTTGATGATCGAAAAAATCTTCGGTACGCAGTTGCGGGAGTATGCTGTCAAAATAAGCAAACAAAGATATGCCTTGAGGCAGGAAGCTCTGCGAAGGAATATCGAAGGCCAGAAAAGTTCTACATGATTTTGCTGCGGTTTAAAACAAAACATTTATAAGTCGATTTACATTAACACCTGCTATTAACCCATATTTTGCGGACACCTTTTTCACAAAAACGATTGTTCGCATGAGGATTTTAGCACATGAAAGCAGCTGGGTCAGGCCAGTCTCATCATGAAGCGATTCCTCGACGAGAAATCAGGATTGGCCAACAGGTCAGCCAAGATTTATATAGATAGTTCTATAAACTAATTTCGCACGTTAGCTCTCGACGAGAGAGTGATTTCTAAAGAATTCGTAAAAAACTAATTTTAACCAGATGGCACGCTCACCAAATGAAGCGTGCCATCGCTTTTTAATGAAAGGAGTAATTGGAAATGTCAGAGTAGTCATTGAACTTGAGCCTGTACAGGTTGAACTGATTGAATGACCGATGTTGCGTATAGATACTGATATCCAGTTAAACCTGATTGGCAGTTTATGTTAATCATTTCGCAGCTATCCACACAGGTATAACAATACCAAAATAGTTTATTAAGAAAAATGTTACAGGGCTTCTGGTCATTCCGGGAGCTTTTTTTATGCGCATGCAATTGACTTACACAACTTCGATGACACAACCGGCATGCGGGAAGTGCCATCGGATTCTAACGAAAGGCAGGTGGCACATGATTTGTACAGAAAACACAATCAAGAACACTATTTACTCAGTTGGGACAGACAAGACATTAAGTTTGAAAGAAAAGATTGCTGATGTACATGGAGCGAATTCAAAGGTGATGAAAGCCGCAAATGAATTAGACCGTTATGTTGCTGACCCTGAAACCAGGGAAAGTTCATGGTACTGGAATTTCTACAGTCGAGTCAGATCAGGGATGTGGTGTCTTTATCCAAATTCAAACGATATGGTCAAAACACAAATGGCCCGCAAATTCATAGATGAGATTTTTAATGGCGGGTACATAAGGGCATTGCGGTCATTGGCTGGTGAGAGCGGGGCAAAAAACGTTATCTTTGCCAGGGACTATGCTGATGGTTACGGTGTTTCAATAGGTGCGGCGTTACTATTTGGCCCCAGGGGCGGAGCTTCTATGGAGCTTCTGCATTTTTTAGCTGCAGAGCGAATTCACGGCCAGCATAGACATGGAAGTGCACCAAATCCCAAATGGAGCGAGCAAGCCCGTAAGAGGTGGTATGATGCTGGAAAGATTGGCAGATGGCCGACAATCCGAAACGAAAACGGCGAGTCAGATCCACTGGATCTAGCTGAAGAGCAAGGACGGCTGCCGGATGGTATTGTTGAAGTACTCCGGGAGACCTGGAGACGTAATCCGGCTTTACGTGGATATTCAGGGATCAAGAGGCTCCCCTGTGATACACCGTTCCAGATCGTTGAAGATGTCGTTGATATTGTTATTCGCAACGGACTTTCATCTGCTGACAGGGCCAGGTATGACCGGATAATAGATGATGCAAACAAACAGGGTATTGAGCCGTTTTATGCAGTATATAAAAACCTGTTTGCCAACAAAAACCGGCTGCGTCCATATTGGGACATGGCTAGGAAATTGCTCTACGATTACTCTATTTCCCTCTGGGAAGCCAGGAACGTAACCAGATTCGAAGAAGGTAAGCCATCAATTCCAAGTGGTGTAAATTACAAATCCAAGCCTCCTGTTGTACCCAAATCCCGAAAGAGTAAAGTACCCGGCACGATTTACCTGAACAATGGCGGGTATTACTGGTGCGTTGCCGGGAAGATGAAGCCTCGGCCTCTGATTGACTCTGAAAGTAAACCCAAAGTACCCGGGAGTTTCATTGTTAGTAACGGACGATACTATTGGCATATCCCTGGCTGGGTTAAGCGTCATCGATTAGTACCGAAAGGCGAGGTATTCTCAACCAAAGATGAAGCCACTGCCCTGAAAATTGCTAAAAAATTATGGAACCGGATCAAGAAAAACAATCCTGAATTAGCAGCTAATGTACGAAAGCATACAAGAGTCAATGGCATAGCTACCAAGGACAGAGCTGTTGCTGAGAAAGTTGCTGTTAAGTTATGGAAACAGATTCAGAGAGGAAAGCCGGGATTAGCAGCAAAGCTGTTTGAAAGTGGACGAGCGGAAGCCAAAGAGCATTGGTATGCCCAGATCACAGTAGGCCGAAAGTATCGGTTCTTAGGCAGCTTTGAGACAAAAGTTGAGGCTGAAGCAGCCTATGCCAAAGCATTTGAGGAAATCTGGGGATATCCTCCATGTTACAGTGTAAGGACAATTCCCAGACTGGACAAAGTCTGGCCTGCATGGTCAGAAGAAAAAGCAAGATTGGCGCTAATGGATGAACATCCAAGAATGCCTGTTGTTGGCAAACCAGAGATCCTCAAACCGTTAATACAGCAGATGCAGAGAGTTGATTGGATAGTAGATAATTGTATTGTGGTTTTAGATGACAACTCGCCGGTTGCATCGAAAGAAGTAGCTGTTGAGTCACGTGGAGAGAAATGGTATGTGGAAATCAAGAAACAGTGTAAACGAGCCGTTATTAAAGGTTCAACATCAATCGATAAGAACACAGGTAGAATCCGGATTACAGTCTATGGTCAGGGCTTCAGCGAGAGCCGGGTACTTACCGAAGAAGTATATCACGTTGTCTTCGAGATTATCCGACATGCAAGCCCGAAGACTTTTGCTTCGATTAAGAAATGGTATTCTAATCGATTAAAGCATGAGCTTGATCCTACATGGATGATACACGAAGCCTTCGCCGAACTAATGGTGCAGGAAACAGAATTCCCCGAATCCACTGATTTACCCCGCAACGTTGTCAATTACGCACAGCGAGTATTTTCAACCAGGAACATCGTACCCAAATGGACTATGAAAAAAGTTCTGGCATAAACAATTTGTAAAAAACTAATTTTAACCAGATGGCACGCTTACCAAACGAAGCGTGCCATCACACTTTAAAGAATTGGAGGTATCAAAATGCAACAAACAATTTGTGCGAAAGTTAACCCGAGATTATTAACAAAAGCTGATCGACTGTTTATTGGTTCAGTTGATGGCAGGGTTATTGAAATCCTGCAGAACGCAAGAAGAGCAGGTGCAACAGAGGTGCGAATCTCAAACAAGGATGAAATAGTAACCGTTCAGGACAACGGTAGTGGTATTGAAGATTTCCAGAAGCTGCTGGACTTAGGCGGTAGCGGCTGGGATGAACAATTAGAAGCCGGTGAAGACCCGGCAGGTGTTGGACTGTTTAGTCTGGCACCAAGGAAAGTGACTATCATTTCCGGCGGCAGGCAAACTGTCATCGACAAAAACGGCTGGACGGGCGAACCAGTAGAAGTAACAGAGATTGATGAAGCGGTAACCGGCACTATTCTCAAATTCAGGGATGAAAAACCGTGGAATATGGATATTGTTGAAAAACACGCGATATTTGCCGGTATCAAGGTCATTGTGGATGGCAAGTATTGTCACGCAATGCCGTTTTGCAGCAGTGAAGCGGAGCATTATGATAAGCCCGGCTGTAAGATTGAAGTAGCCGAGGAAATATCCAAGTACCATAGGAACTGGACATCGAGCTGGTATCACGGCAGAGTGTTGGTCAACTTCCATGGTCAGGTTGTGCAACTGGATCACTGGCC
>JACNGQ010000416.1 GCA_014384025.1 Planctomycetota bacterium
CCCTGCGTAAATGATATCGAGCTTTAATTTTGTGCTCAAATACCTTTATTATAACTGGCCTGCCATTCCAGACCCCATCATATACCCGTCGAACACCAGCCAGATCCCTTAGTATCGATATGCAAGCTACCTGTTTTTCATCTTTTGCAGGTTTTAATGACTCGATAACAATCTGGAACGGAAATTCAGCCATATATTAGAATGCACCAGCCTATTTTGAATTCAAACTATTTTTAAGATGCTGTCAACTGCGTCTTATAAAGACTCTGGTAAAGAGAACAGCTTTGCATAAGATCGTCATGTTTGCCCTGGGCGATGATCTTGCCGTCATCAACAACAACGATCATATCAGCTCCGACAACGGTACTGAACCTGTGGGCAATAACAAAACTTGTCCTGTCTTTCATTATTTCTTCGATAGCCTTGTGTATTTTAGCCTCGCTATTTGCATCAACCTGGCTCGTAGCTTCGTCAAATATCAAAATTGCGGGGTCTTTCAATACCGCTCTTGCTATAACTATCCTCTGTAACTGCCCGCCGCTGAGTCCGCTTCCATATTCACCAATTACCGTATCGTAGCCGTCCGGCATCGGCTCAATAAACTCATGAGCATACGACCGCTTAGCCGCGGCAATAATATCTTCTCTTGAAGCGTCCGGCCTTGCGTAGGCAATATTGGCGGCAATGGTATCGTTAAAGGTTACCACATTCTGGGTCACCATACCGAACTGATCGCGCAAACTCATCAGACTCATATCTTTAGTATCCTGGCCATCGATCAAAATAGAACCCTTGTCAAGATTATAAAACCTCGGCAGCAGATTAACCAGCGTGGTCTTGCCCGAACCGTTGGAGCCGACAATAGCGACTCTCTGGCCGGCTTTAACGCTAAGATTCACACCCTTTAGCACAGCTGCATCGCTTCCGGGATAAGTGAACCAAACATCTTTGAATTCGATGCGGTTCTTAAATGAGGCAATCTTAGCTGAATCTGATGACTGATACTCCACCGGCGAATCCATGACCGAAAACACTCTCTCTGAGGCAGCATTTGCTTCCTGTATTTTGTTCCATATATCGCTTGTCTTCCTGACCGCTTCGGCAGCGGAACCGAGCAGTACCAGAAGAACCAAAAATTCCTCCGCCTCCATCTTCTGATTTGTCACCCATTGAGCACCTACCATTAAGGCTGCGGAGCCGGCTATCATACCCAGAATTTCCATCATAGGATTCGTGGCTGCATCCACTTTTGATATTTTAAGCAGCTGCTTTAACAGCCGGTTATTAATATTCCTGAACAGACCAAGTTCATGCTCCTGCTGGTTATACACTTTCACGACTTTCAAGCCTGCCATAGCTTCCTGAAGCTTTGCCAACATAGAAGAACTTGCCATAAGAGATTTTTTTGTAGCCTTCTTCATCTTCCTGCCGAACAAACCGACCAAACCAAGTATCGCCGGCGCCCCGCAAAGAAAGATAAGGGCAAGCTGCCAATTGAGCCACAATGCCGCACCAAGCATAAACGCCGCATTCAAAGGCTCACGAAGTGCCTTGCCGAGCATTATCTTGATCGCCTTGCCCATCACACTGGTATCATTGATCAACCTACTGACGGTATCACTGGGCCGCTCGGTCGAAAAGTATCCAACCGGCATATCCAGAACATGCTTATAAGCATCCTCGCGAAGATGATTAACACCTATCTGTACCACCTTCTGAGCCATATATCCCTGGTAAAATTTTGCCACACAGCGAATTATCGTAGCAATAAGCATCAAAAGAATTATAAAAACCATCCCCTTTGTTCGATTTTCCTTTGTATTTTCCCGAGGAAGATACTCCATCAGCTTTTGAGCCATTTCGAGATAAAAGGCTTTTTCCCCGGTTTCGAGTACGGTCGTATTTACTGACGGCATACCTTCCTGGTCGAAATGACGGTATTGAATAGTCAATTTCTGATTAGCCTCAGCCGTTGCAAGCTGCTCAAATAGCTTTGTTGAAGGATTTTTTGCCATTTCCTCCCCGACAAGATAATTCCCAACCCCGATAATCTGATCCATTTCGCTAATTCCGGCTTTTTCAACAGGACTATTACTATCAACATCCGTTACCAGCAAATGAAAGGCAATATCGCTTTCGGCAAAATCCATTTTATCAGGCAGGTAAAACTTTACACCATATCGGGTACTACTGATCTTCCGGTCGGCCCAGCCGTGCAAACTCTCCTGACTCATCATCACTTTCAAAAGCGGAATCACCGTCATAAAGCTGACCGACAGCAGGACTGCCACGACAATCGCACTGAGAACAACCAATATTATTCGGGGCCATTGAGGCCATACATACTTAAAAATCCGTTTAAAAGATTGCATTAATTTACTCCGTTACCTGCAAATAATTAAGCCAAGAAAATAACATACACCAAGAACAAGGTCAAGCTTAAACGATCAGCCGCAAAAACACAAAAAAACCTGCCATACCCAAAATTAATTCAAAAGAGCTGTTTTTACGAATTCTTTGAGCTAAAACAATTGACATAAACAAACGCTAAGATTAATATTGCGGCTGGAAGTATAACATTTGCGCTCGTAGCTCAGCAGGATAGAGCATCGGTTTCCTAAACCGAAGGTCGGAGGTTCGAGTCCCCCCGGGCGTATTCCAAAATGGTTGAATCTTCCACAAATTCCAGAGCCAAGCTGTAACCTAATCACACGCATGAACTTATATCTTCTTGTGTTGAGTTCGAAAGCATGAGATTCCTCTTGGTGTTTTTGGAGTAATCTGAGAGTGTTTTAATGTAACATCATTAAAAACAGGATGTTGCATAAGTTCGATAATTTTATACCCTCTTCCCATCTGACGCCAGCCGCTTCTGAAGGCCGCTGTAATCCCGCCGCAGGATGTTGGCCGTCCGGTTGATGCCAGGTGTCTGGGCCAGTTTGACCGCCGCAGGCCACAGCGACTCCGGCAGGTGCCGATAGCCCTTGTTGGTCTTTCTGAATTTGTCAAATCGCTGCCAGAGCCACGGCCAGCCGGGCCGGTACTTTCCTGACGACGCATAAAATACCACCACGCAAAAATACATGTCGCGCACTCTTGCCGCAAGGACACCCCTGATGATTTCGGTTGACATGCCATTGGACTAGACGTCTCTGTATCAGTGGCCTTTGGGTTATTTAGCGGTTATAGGACAAATAGCATATTTCAATATTGTCGATAAAATTTTAATTCCAGCCATTGCAGAACCTTTGACTGTGCCGCTGATTTTAGATTTTCCAATTCTTTTTCGGTAACTGACAGGCACTTCCTTGATACTCATGTCCAAGCGGACTGCTTTAATCTGCATTTCAATAGTCCAACCATAATTTCTGTCTTTCATTTGCAGTTTCTGCAGTGATGCCCATCGGATTGCACGAAATGGCCCAAGATCACTGAACTTTCCTCCCCACAACAAACGGATCAACCAACATGACAAGGCATTTCCGAAACGCTGAACAGGTGTCAGGATCTGAGCGGCTTTAGCACTTTTTACCCGAGACCCGATTACCATTTCAGCTTGCTTATCAACTATAGGCTCTACAAGTAAATTCATCTGCTCTGGATAATCACTATAGTCAGCATCGAGGAAAACGACAATATCACAGTGCTCTAACGCGACCATGCCGGTCAGACATGCCTGTCCGTATCCTCGCCTGGGCTCTTTTATTACTTTGGCTCCGTGTTCTTTTGCTACTTCAAATGTTTTATCTGTCGAGCCGTTATCTACTACAATAATTTCATCTGCCCATTGAGGGATAGCTGCAATAACCTTGCCAATAGACAAGGCCTCATTTAATGCCGGAATTATTACTTTTACTGTCTGTTCATAAAACACTTAGTTTCGTCCTTTCTGTCAATCGACTATCATCGCTTGTAAGTTGCTTGAGCAAAAGC
>JACNGQ010000391.1 GCA_014384025.1 Planctomycetota bacterium
CAGGGACAAGCCCAGGGGGCGTATCGCGCCGCCTACTGGGACGCAGACTATGCGGACCACTGGATTAGTGCAGGCGATGCCGCGGCCGCACGAGATGCCCTTGAGGCGGCCGGCTTTGAGATTCTCGACGCAGACCAGCTCAAGACGTGGATGGATGCACGCATCAAAGACCGCGTGATAAGTGTGATTGTGATCTGTAAGGACGTCGTACCGGAAACTGTTGCAGAAACCAACACAGCAGACTGTACAATTCGCCATTATCTCGACGCAGGCGGCAAGGTCGTGTTCTATGGGGACATTCCTTTTTACAACCAGGGTAATCCAGGCGGCGTCGAGACCAACTGGGGTGACGGAGGCGGGACCGGCATATTGGGCTTCAATACATCCAGCGCACCGCGTGACAGCGGCAACACAGTAACCATCACCGAAGAGGGCGCAGAGTGGGGGCTCACCGATACGTGGGTGTCTCAGCGGCCAGCAGCGCCCGCCCAGGTTGATATTATTCTGGCCGCAGATAACGGTGGAAATGCGGCGGCTTGGGTGAAACACTATGTACCGGGCGACATTTACGGCGGATTTGTTCGTATATGGGACCGTGGTAACGTGTACAGCTTCGATGACCTTATTCGTGTGGCAGAATTCGGTCTGGGTGGTAATCCTTTAGCCCGAGGTCCAAGCCCTTCCGATGGTGCCTTCCATATGGACACATGGATTAGTATGTCATGGTTTGCCGGTGATTTTGCCGTTTCACATGATGTATATTTCAGCGACAATTTCGATGATGTGGATGCCAGTGCCGAGGCAGCTTTTCAGGGCAACCAAGTCGCGACAAATTTAGTAGCGGGTTTCCCCGGATTTCCTTATCCGGACGGTCTTGTTCCGGGCACGACATATTACTGGAAAATCGTGGAAGTAAATGATACCGAACCGAACAGTCCGTGGGAAGGCCCAGTATGGAGCTTTATGATTCCTCCCAAGACCGCCTATTTACCCATTCCGGCTGATGGCGGCGAGGCTGTAGCGATGGACGCACGGCTTAGATGGACGGCTGGATTCGGTGGGAAACTGCACACCGTTTATTTCGGCGACAACTTTGACGATGTGAGCAATGCCGCCGGCGGTCTGCCTCAGGGACTTACAACCTATAATCCCGGCACACTTAAAATGGCCAAGACTTATTACTGGCGTGTAGATGAATTCGATGCCCTTGCCACATATAAAGGTAATATCTGGAGCTTTACTACGGTTGGCGCCGTCGCAAGCCTGGACCCGGCTAATGGTGCCGTGGATGTTAGCCAGAGGCCTACTCTGACATGGGCGCCGGGATTTGGAGCATCGCATGAAATCTACTTCGGCGCAGATGCGGTCTCTCTGGAGCTTAAAGCCAGCGGAAACCTTGGTTCAGAGAGCTACGATCCCGGAGAGCTTGAGTGGTCAACAACTTACTACTGGCGTGTTGATGAGGTCGACAACGCGAACGCCGACAGTCCGTGGACCGGTCCATTATGGAGATTTACGACGGCTGACTTCCTGGCTGTGGACGATATGGAGAGCTATAATGACATTAATGAAGGTGAGCCCGGGAGTAACAGGATATATCTGGCGTGGATAGACGGATTCGACAACCCGGCTACAAACGGTTCTGTCGTTGGTAATGCCAATCCTCCGTTTGCCGAGCAGACTACCGTTCACGGCGGTTTGCAGTCGATGCCGTTTGCTTATGATAATGCTGTCGGGAAATCCGAGGCGACTTTAACATTGACTTCCAATCGTGACTGGACAGTGAATGGCATCAACAGATTGACGATTTGGCACCGAGGCAGTTCGACCAACGCCGCCGAGCCGATGTATGTTGCTCTCAATGGCAGCGCAGTTGTCACTAATGATAATCCTGATGCTGCACAGGCGGCGAGATGGACGGAATGGAATATCGACCTGCAGGCGTTTGCGGACCAGGGTGTGAACCTTGCCAATGTTAATTCGATTACCCTTGGTGTTGGCAACAGGAGCAATCCTGTGGCCGGCGGTGCAGGTTCGTTGTTATTCGATGATATTCGTCTCTATGCACCGGCACCTTAAAGAAGGGATTTGACAGTTAAATAAAACTGTTAAGCAGATTTGTAAAATCGGGGCCTATATTGATTTATTTCGGTATAGGCCCCTTTTCCATTCCGCAATAAACTCCGAACTTACACGAAACAGAGGGGAAATGTGGGAGTTTTTCCTTGACGGGCAAACAAATAATTGGTATAGATAGTATATATAGATGAAGCTTGTGCCTGATTAGGCAGAGATAAATTCGGCATATTGGTTTACTTTATCTCAAAGGACAAGTTTTTTATTTGAATAGAGGAGGAGTTGTTATGTGTTGCGCCAGCAGTGTAGTTTTAAGTAACAGCCGGATTTTGTGCTGTGCAGCTTCACATTCATACTTGTCATCAATTTACAAATCATATAATAAGAATAATCCCGAAATATCGGGATTTTGTTGTGTGGCCAAAGAAAGATATTTTTTTAAGGAGGACTATTATGTCTAACAAAATGAAACATTTAGTGTTTGTGTTCATAGCCGCATTTGCATTCAGCTCGTCGGCTATGGCTATTGAAATAGCGATTTCAACACAAGCAGGCTGGTTTGGTCAAGCTGCGGCTGACCGCGAAATGCAGGAAATTGCCGACAACGTAACGGGGGTCCTGGTTGAACAATTCGGACCAAATGATCAAGATGCCCTTGCCGATTGGGTAAAAGCCCACACAGGTGATGGTTTATCAGACCTTTTAATTATGTGCGGACAGTTCCCAGAGACTATTTATACACCTGGTAACGCACAGGATGACGGCTCATTAGCCGAATTATTCTTAGATGATGGTAATTGTATTGTTAACACCGGCGACTACATGTTCTATGTCGTAAATGGTGCCGGTACAAATGCTGAAGGTGGAATACGGGCAATGATGGACATTGCCAGCATTACAATGTGGGATGACGATACTGCTGTTGTTGTTACAGCCGAAGGTCAGGATATCACTCCAACTTTAGTAGATTACGCAACTGACCGCCCATTCCATCTTGATGAACTCGAAGGCGACTGGGAGGCCGAATTGATTCTTGCTCAAAACGCTGCCGGGACAAGAGCCGACCCCGTCATCGTTCATAATATTGAGACCGGCGGCCGCTTAGGCATTTTCTACCAGACAGCCAGCCAAGACGATGATCCACGCGGCGAAGTTATAAGTGAATGGATTAACAACTGGTATATCCCAAATCTCGGCAGCGGGGGCGGCAACCCGTTCGCCCGGCGTCCGGTTCCTGAGGACGGTGCTCTGCATGCAGACACATGGATCAGTTTGGCGTGGAGGGCGGGATATTACGCGGTCTCGCACGATGTGTACATGGGCGTTAATTTCGACGATGTGGATGCCGGCGCCGAAGGCACGTTCATAGGCAACCAAGCCACGGCGAATGCAGTAGCAGGCTTTCCCGGATTTGCTTTTCCGGACGGTCTTGTTCCGGGCACGACATACTACTGGCGAGTCGATGAGGTCAACGAAGCCGATCCGAACAGCCCGTGGAAGGGCCCTGTCTGGAGCTTTAGTGTTCCTCCCAAGACCGCATACAACGCCGTCCCAGCAGACGGCGCCAAGTTTATTGACCCGGAAGCAGACCTTAGATGGACGGCCGGCTTCGGCGCTAAACTGCATCACGTTTATTTCGGTGAGAGCTTTGACGATGTGAACAACGCCGCCGGCGGACTTCCTCAGGGAATCACGACCTATGCTCTGGGTACTCTTGAGCCAGAGAAGACTTACTACTGGCGCGTGGATGAGTTCGATGCCATCAAAACCTATAAAGGCAACGTCTGGAGTTTCACAACGGCCAAGGTCGGAGGAGGTATCAAAGGTGAATATTT
>JACNGQ010000274.1 GCA_014384025.1 Planctomycetota bacterium
GATGAAGGTGTAACTGCCGCCATAGCCACGCCGCATCAATTAGGACGATTTAGTGAATGCAACGAAGCTGCACAGGTCAGAGAAGCGGTATTAGCTCTCAATAAAGAACTAAAAAGCAATAACATTGCTCTTAACGTAATGCCCGGAGCAGATGTTCGGGTGGATGAGAGGATTTGCAAACTACTCCAAGCAGATAAAGTACTTACGCTTGCCGATGGCGGCAAATATATCTTGCTGGAACTTCCGCACGAGATTCTTATTGATATTGAGCCGCTGCTTGTTGATTTGGCTTCTATGGGTATTACGGCGATCATATCGCACCCGGAGCGGCATCCGGGGCTTGCAAAAGAACCTGATATATTTAGTAAATGGCTGGAATGCCCGGCCCATCTGCAGGTAACAGCAGGCAGCCTGCTCGGAGATTTTAGCCAAGCAGCCGAGAAATTTGCCTGGCAGCTTTTAAGCTCGGGGCAGGCCTCGATCGTAGCAACGGACAGCCATGATTTGGATGGCCGCAGACCCTGCATAAGTGCGGCGTTCGAGCATATAAGTGACAGACTTGGCCAAACAGTTGCGAGGCTTGTATGTATTGAAAATCCATTACGAGTTTTAAAAGGTCAGGATATGGCCGTTTACTCTTTAAGCACAAGGACGCAAAGAGATGGAGTCAGGCAAGGTAACCTTTGAAAACATAGAGGCTGCCCCGAGTCAGTTCGATACCGTAATCGAGTGGCTGGTCGGGGGGATGCTTGTCTTTATGCCGCTTCTTTTCGGTGCCAGGAATTCCTGGACAGAAGAGGTGGTGATTGTCTTATCCGGCTGTATCGTTATCTGCTTCTTACTTAAACTCATAGTTGATCGAAACCAGCCAATAGTTTGGAATTGGGCGTATGTGCCGATAGGGCTCTTCGTAATAATCGTTTTATTCCAGCTTATTTCACTTCCCAGTGGTTTACTGAGTAAGGTCTGCCCCAATACAGTAGGCCTGCGAACTGAACTGTTAGCGGGCTTGCCGCAGGCTGAGGAACTGCTCAAATACCAGACTGTCACTCTTTACCCGAACGGCACAAGACACGACCTGAGACTCGTACTGTCTGTTGCAGCAGTGTTTGTTGTAGTATTAAATGTTTTCCGCCGGCCGGAACAGATAAAACGCCTCCTAATGGTTATCGCACTAACTGGTGGTCTTGTTGCCCTGATCGCCCTGGCACAGGATGTCTTTGGAAATGGCTTGAGATACTGGTTTGTACCCCATCCGTATTCAGGCCGCTCTAAGACGCTTTCCGGGCCGTTCCTAAATCACAATCATTTCGGCCAGTTTATGAATTTATCGATTGGTGCTGCTATTGGCTGGCTTTGCGCAAAATTACATGAGGATTTTGTCGGCAGGAGAATAAAGCCGAGCACTGTCGTTGATTACATAAGTTCGCCGTCAGCGAAGTTATTGTGGCTGCTGGTTGCAATAATCGCCCTTGGGGCAGCAACGGTCTTCATCTCTTTAACACGGGGCGGTATGGTAAGTATGCTAATCGCTGCGGTGGTTACGATACTGCTGCTTTGCTGCCGACGCTCTCTTGCCGGCAGAGCCTGGATAATGGTCCTTACGGCATTTGCGGCATTTGCATGTATTCTGATGGTGGGGTTTGAGGCAGTATATGACCGATTTGCAACGCTTCAAAACTTCGAGGGATTTGAATTTCGCTGGCAGACTCTTAAGGACCTTGTCGCCTCTTTCGTGCATTTTCCTCTGTTGGGGACAGGGCTGGGGACACATTCGGTGGTTTACCCGATGCACCAGAACATAAATACAACTTTGCTGTTCACTCATGCGGAGAACGAATATGCGCAAGTTTTAGAGGAAACCGGAATAGTCGGCTTTGGCTTATTAATAATTTTTGCAGTATTGATTTTTTCAAGTTACTTCAAAAGCCTTCGCTCAACAAAGTTGCCGATCCAGTCGGTGGCGTACGGGCTGGGCTTCGGCCTTTTGGCAATACTTATCCACAGCTTTTCCGATTACGGACAGCATATTCCCGCAAATGCCTTTTTGTCTGCTATATTCTGCGCTTTACTGATAGGTTTAGCCGGACAAAAAAAGGACGAAACCTCAACCGCTAAAGCTATTATGCCTCTACAAAAATCCAGGCCTCTGCGTACAGCCGTTTTATTGTGCATATGCGGAGTCTGGCTATGGGCCTTTATCAGCGCCAATAACGCCCGCGTTGCTGAAGGGCACTGGGAAAAAGCACTGGCAATAGAAAAAGGCCTTAAAGACAAAGACTGGCGGGGAACCGAATCTGAATATGCAGAGTTAATTTCTCATACTAAAACGGCAGCCCGACGGCAGCCGGCCAACGGCAGATACCAGTACGCGCTCAATCTTTACCGCTGGTATTCAATAAGCAAAACAAAAGATTCTGACGCGGGCAACATGGTTATCTCTGAAGACTCAATGCCGCTGGTGCATAATGTTGTAAACGGACTTAATAAAGCAATTATAATTTGCCCGACATACGGACCAAGTTACAGCTTAGCCGGCCAAATCGAAAAGTTTATTTTTTTCAATGATGCAGGGGCAGAGAAAATAAGAAAAGGCTTTCAGCTTGCTCCATGTGATCCGATAGCCTGTTTTGTCGCAGGCAGGCTTGATGTTCTGGAAGGAAAACCAGAGGACAGTATCGCAAAATTTGAAAAGGCTGTAAAGATCGACGGCGGATTGTTCAAGGACATCGCAAACATATATATAAATCGTCTCAGCCGTCCTCATCTGGCCATATCAACCGCGGGAGATAATATTGGCCGGCTCCAGTTTGTGGCCAGAGCTCTTGAGGATATGCAATATAATGATCTGGCTAAACAAGCCCGAGAGAAAGCGAAGGAACTGCTTGAAATAAAATGCTCACAGCCAGATGCCTCGGCCGGAGACTTTGCATCCCTGGCTGGCGTATATAGAAACCAACAGGCCGATGAAAAGGCAATAGAATATTATCGCTGGGCCCTGGAGATGGATTATGGACAGGTACATTGGCGATATGAACTGGCAAGACTGCTGGCTGAAACAGATAGAATTTCGGAGGCTTTGAATGAAGCGCGAATATGCGTGCGACTCAGGCCTCAGTTTAAGGCGGCTGAGAGGCTTGTAGCTGAACTTTCAGTCAATCCGGCAAGCTTCAGCGAAAAAACAGATTGACAGATACTCGATACTCGATGCAATACGAGATACGATATACAAACGCAAATCATTGCCCTGCTGTTCGCTGCCACGTTCATTTTCCTTGTGGGGCTTGTTGACGATTTTTTGGATTATAAGTATTACCAATGCTGTGAACCTGATAGATGGACTCGACGGACTTGCCGCCGGTATCGGTGCTATCGCCTGTACAGTAATCGCTGTGCTTGCATTGGCTGGTGGTAACGTGGTACTTGCGGTTATGATGCTCGCTTTAACAGGCAGCTTGTAAGGATTTTTGTTCTTTAACTTTAACCCCGCCCGGATCTTTATGGGTGACTGCGGGAGTATGTTCCTGGGCTTTCTGCTGGGCTCGGCCAGTGTAATGTGCGCAACGAAATCAGCCGCACTTGTCGGCTTGGCTCTTCCCGTCCTGGCGTTGGGAGTGCCAATCTTTGATACGCTATTTTCCATGCTCCGGCGGTTCCTCGAGCGTCGGAGCATGTTTTCCGCCGACCGCAGGCATTTCCACCACAAGCTCTTCGACATGGGCCTCAAGCAGCGTCACGTAGTTATTACAATATATGTGATTACTTTGCTTTCCGCAGGGCTGGGAATGTTCATGATAGTCGCCGGCAACATTAGTTCTCTAATGATTTTTTTATGCATCTTGCTACTGCTGCTCCTTGCATTCCAGGTTGTCGGCTCGGTCCGTTTGAGGGACACTATCGCGGCCCTCC
>JACNGQ010000045.1 GCA_014384025.1 Planctomycetota bacterium
ATTGCTGATTTGTATTAACTCGGGGCTTATACTGATTTGATTCGGTATAGGCCCCGCTTGATTTAGAACAAGGCCAGAGGTCTTACACTTAGCATGGAGAAAGTTAGACTCACTCAGTATTTTCTATAGGACTGCTCTGAGAGGAATGTTATCGTTCTACAAGGGGCAAACTCAAGTCGAAGGATTAATCCATATCATTCTTTTTTTTGAGCAGCCAACCGGAACAATTAAAGCAAATTATTTTGTATTGATCATTGTTCTGCACCCCACGCAGTGTTCGAGTGCGAACCATCTCTACAATCTATAGTTTTAGGCACGTGCCTTATTTTCGTGCAATCTGCTGATTTTTCTCACGGCGCTGACAGATGATTTCCTCGGCAAGCCTTGCCGGAACCTGTGCATAGCGGGACATTTCCATTGTGAATGAGGCCATTCCCTTGCTAAGGCCGCGGACCACGGTGGCATAGCCAAACATATTTGCCAGCGGAACCTCGGCCCTTATAACGGTGTAAGCGTCTCTGGTTTCGGTTTCAAGGATAATCCCTCGGCGGGAATTAAGGTCGCCAACAATAGAACCCTGGAATTCTGCAGGCATTTCAACTTCTACATCCATTATAGGTTCCTGCAGACATGGGCGGGAGTTCTTGAACGCTTCGATAAACGCATCTCTTCCTGCCGTACGAAAAGCCATCTCGCTGGAATCCACAGGGTGATATGTGCCGTCATCGAGACACATTTTACAAGAGACAATTTCATATCCGGCCAGGGGGCCTTTCTTCATTGCCGCCTGGAATCCTTTATTGACTGCAGGGATGTATTCGCTGGGGATTCGCCCCCCGGTAACATTATCTTCGAATTCGTATGTTGATTCGCCGTCCTCGGTCAAAGGAATCAATCTCCCGATAACATGTGCAAATTGACCGGAACCACCGGTCTGTTTTTTATGACGGTAGTTGAATTTAGATTCAATAGTTGGCGCCTCGCGATAGCTAACGCTCGGTATCCCGACGGTCAATTCAGCCTTAAACTCTCGACGCATCCGCTCGATGTAAACATCCAGATGCAGTTCTCCCATCCCGGCTATGACTGTTTGGCCGGTTTCCCCGTCACTGGAAACACGGAAAGTCGGGTCTTCTTTCATAAACCGACTAAGTGCTTTGGCCATGCGTTCCTGAGCTGTGGAGCTTTTCGGCTCGATTGACAAACTGATAACAGGATCGGCCACGAAAATACTTTCCAGAGAATAGTTAACACCATCACCGCAAATTGTATCACCACTTGCGCAATCTATCGATAGCACTGCAATAATATCACCCGGGCCGGCATCTAAAATATCCTCGCGGTCATTCGCATGCATCCTAACAATGCGGCCGATACGCACCGCCCGATTGGTTCGGGCATTACGATATTTCTGGCCCTTAGCGAGTCTGCCTTGATAGACACGTAAATAGCTAAGTTGCCCAAACGATTCATCTGCAATCTTGAACACCATTGCCACCAGCGGTGCATCCGGATCGGCTGCCAGCGGAATTTCTGTACCTTCGTTATCGTGATCACGTGCAAAGCTGGCGCGATCCATAGGGCTGGGAAGAAAATCGCAGATTGCATCCATTAACGGCTGAATCCCCTTGTTCTTAAAAGCCGCACCCATCATAAGCGGCACAATATCACGATTAATGGTTGTCTCACGAATGGTTTGTCGGATCATATCTTGATCAACAGGTAGGTCTTCCAAAAGCAGTTCAAGTATTTCATCGTTGAACATGCTTAATGCTTCGAGCATTTCCTGGCGTGCCTTTCCGGCTGAATCTAAGTATTCCGCCGGAATCGGTCCTCGCACGACCTTTTCACCTTCGTTACCCTCAAAAGTGACAGCCTGCATAGTGATCAGATCTATTACACCTGAGAAGTCGTCACCAATCCCCATATTAATCTGGATGGGAACCACGTTAAGACCGAGTTTCTCTTTCAGTTCCTGACGCACCCGCTCTGGATCGGCGCCGACACGGTCCATTTTATTAATAAAAGCAATTCGTGGCACACGGTAACGTTTTATCTGTTGATCGACGGTAAAAGATTGACTCTGAACACCGCCCACCGAACATAGAACCATAATCGCTCCGTCAAGCACTCGTAGCGAACGTTCCACTTCAACGGTAAAATCCACATGCCCGGGAGTGTCAATCAGGTTGATGCTCTTGCCGTTCCATGTCACCTGAGTAGCTGCTGAGGTTATCGTAATACCACGCTCGCGTTCGAGGTCCATATAGTCCAATGTCGCTCCGCCTGAGTTGGAATGGACCTCCTGCATACGATGAATCCGGCCGGTATAATACAAAATCCGCTCGCTCAACGTCGTCTTACCGGAGTCTATATGTGCCGAAATACCAATATTTCTAATTCTTCTAATCTTCTCCATTTTTTTCTCACAACTATCTTTCAAAAAAAACAAAACAACTTATCTGGCTACCGGATCTGTAAACAGACAGGACAACCGCTACATCTCGTTCTTAAACGACCCCCTCATGATCCTACTTTTACCGTGGATTACAGGTGAGTGGAATGTAATTAATACTCTTAAAATACGAGAGCTATTTAATATACCACAATAGCTTTAATATAACAAGAAAATAATCTGCTATTTTAAATAATATTTCCCTAAGCCCGCTATTTCAGGGTCCGAATCATAATCTTTATGTTCAATTTTTCTTTTCTTATGCGTTATGATTAGCAAATCAACTATCCAACGCCTTAAGCATATGACCCCCGACAGCACTCATGCGGGCTGTCTGCGTAAATAGGGCTATGCGAAAAATCACCACGCGCGACTCGCTCTTCTTCTCTTCGGAATAAAGAAGTGCAGTCTTTAGCCATCTCCTGCAATTTCATTGTTTCTTCTTCTTTTATGGGACGATACGACCGCCCGGCTTCTATTGCCTTATCGAGCAAATCGAGAAATGAAGGCGGAATTCCCGCTACGACGGGCTTTTTCGAAAGAGTAAAACGCATTGCAAGGTCCGTATCATACTGGCTCTCAGTCGCACGATACCACCATTTACGCGTTTTGTCAGCGTCTTTCGTGCCTTCCGGCCAGGGTCCTTTTGACAGCGGCTTAATAGCAATTACAGCCACACCCTGCTTTTGTGCCAGTTCGAGAACGGGTTCGCCAAATCCCATCTTAAAGAATTCTACAAAATTTATTGGGAACATGGCCGTATCGAAACGAAAGCCGTTCATAACGTCGATTGCACCCCTGGTGGTATGCGCCGAGAATCCAAGATAACGAACCTTTCCCTCTTTCTTTGCTTCCAAAAAGGTCTCGATAGCACCGCCCGGCCCCAAAGCCTGCTTGACCTCGTCGGGAGTTCGAAGATGATGCATCTGGTATAAATCGAAATAATCGGTCTTGAGCCGTTTCAACGACCGCTCTAATTCAAACCGAGCACCTTCCTTGTCCCTCATCTTTGTCTTGCAGGCCAGGAAAATACTGCTGCGGTCAATCTTAACCGCCTCAAGCCCGATGCCCATTTTTACCTCGCATATACCGTCCTTGCCATAGGCGGGAGCGACATCATAGTAATTCACTCCTCGTTTGAAAGCATCGAGCAGGCCGGCGCTGCAGCGGTCCTGGTCATAATGGCTAAGTGCAAGCCCTGGAAATCCGACAACTGAGACTTTCACACCGGTCCGGCCAAGAGCTCTTCTTGGTAATCCGGCAACTATGTCCTGTTGATTCAAGAGCGATTTTGCAGAAGCTGATAGAGACGGGACAGCAAGACCCGCGGCAATACCACTCGCATTTTTCAGAAATGTTCGTCTTTTCATAATGATTTCCTCACGACAGATATATTTAACATTACTGTTTGTAAACTTTCGCACTTTTTATGCAACAGATTTTAATGGTTTATCAACAAAAACATATCGACCAGCCGATGTCTTTATGGGAATTAAAATTAAGACAGGGAGGTCGATATGCACACTATTACTTCGACATGGGATACGATAATCCAATACTTTTTCCCAATATTCACGGTTCCCACAACAGAAATTTTTCTCAATCTCATAACCGGATGGGTTCTCTGTACCGCAAGACATACTATCACCGGCATCTTGCCATTCGCAGACCCGGCCGGACAGAAAGCTCACGATGCTTATCATCGGTTTTTCCCGGATGCTTCCTGGGCAATGAGCGAGTTGTGGAGACTTTTGACGATTTTGCTGGTCAGGGGCTTTTACCCAACGGGTATAATACCTGCCGACCTGGACGACACTCTGTTTCATCGCAGTGGCAGAAAAGTCGATGGTGCAGGCTGGTGGCGGGATGCGGTTCGTTCGACCGGCACAAATATAGTTCACGCCTGGGGCTTGAACCTGGTGGTGCTTACGCTGAGAATAAATCCGCCCTGGGGCGGCGAACCACTCGGCCTGCCAATCAATATGAGACTTCATCGAAAGAATGGTTTGTCCCTGATAGGATTGGCCGAAGAAATGTTGACAGAAGTTGCCTCGTGGCTGCCTCAAAGGCGGTTTATCAACCATTCGGATGGTTTTTACGCTTCCCTGGCTGGACGGGATATACCCAATACACACATCATCTCTCGTATGCGTCGGGATGCGAATATTTACGATTTGCCTGGCAAGAAAAGAAAAAAGCAAAGAGGCAGGCCTCGAAAAAAAGGCAAAAAGCTTTCTTCTCCGCAAAATCTGGCCAAAAGAATTCACAACTTCAAGCTTGTCAAAACCTGCGAACGAGGCAAGAGCAGAAAACGCCTTATATATACCAGAAAAGTTGTATGGTACAGAGTATCGCAGAAACCGGTGCTTCTGGTAATCAGTCGGGACCCGACAGGCAAAGAGAAAGACGATTTTTTCTTTACCACGGATTTGAGTCTTACTGCTGCCGAGGTGGTAAGCGGTTTTGCAGGCAGATGGAGCATCGAAGATACTTTCAAAAATACCAAGCAGTTTATAGGCGGTCAGGAACCTCAGACCTGGAAACGCAAAGGCCCCGAGCGAGCGGCCGCTTTGAGTCTGTGGCTTTATTCTGCAATCTGGCTGTGGTATCTTCAGCAAAAATCGAAGCAGAGATACTTTTTTGTTCAGCCCTGGTATCCGGGCAAGTCTGCTCCGAGCTTTGCGGATGCGTTGAGTTGCCTTCGCCGCGTGCTTTGGCGGGATAGAATTAAATATATGTTCGGTAAAAAGTTCGTACATAACAAAAATTTCGAGTTCTTAATCGAAGCATTAGCTGCGGCAGCTTAAATGATTAGCAAAAGTGCGAAAGTTCACTTTGAGAGAGGTTATCTATTCAAATCAAACTGTTTTATTCTGGAAAAATATGCTTAATATAAAATCTGCTGAAATTTGCCCCTCGGTGATTGTCTTCTTATCCAGTATAAGCTCACGAATTTTGATTATTCGAGGGAGCTTCTCAAGCTCTAATAAAAACGAGTAAAAAGAACTGAAATTGCCCACGAGTTCTATTCTTAAAGGCTGCTCTACATAGCCGCTATTGTCTTTTTTCTTTAGTGTTCGAAATGTCTTGGATGTGAGGCCCTGTTTCTGAGCAATAATAGTCACCTGCTCGAGCACCTCATTAATCTTACTTTCCGGGGGCAGTTTGTTTTCAAAAAACTTTATCGCCTCTTCTAATTCCTCAAGCTGTTTTGAAAGGTCTTCTGCTGCCGTGGCGGCTTGACCGAATTTGCTTAACTGTGACAGTTTTGTCTCGAGGCGCCCTTTTGTGTTGGCCAGATTCCTATTGGCCGGTTTAATCATGTATCGGTAACCAACGATTGTTACACCAAACAATAAGGCGGAAAATACAATTTTTCTGAAACCGCTTGTAACCATAATATTATGTCCTCATTTTACTTATGAACAAGTTTGCTTGAATGTCCACAGCGTGGACACAGTTTGTAATACCTCTAACGGGCCCTAATCCCATATCCCGTAAATATTAAAAATTCCACATTGCATTTTCCGCTTCATCCCTGATGTTCTTAACATCTTCACGGGTAAGATGGACTTCTTTCTTAAGCATTGCTGTCAGTTTGAATCGCCTGAACGTATTACTATCTTTGACCTCATGTTCTTTTGACTCAACCAGCGCTACATTGTCCAGCAAACTCGAATTACCCAACCGTCCGATATACTCTGCAACCTGAAGGTCGCTCGGAGCCACACCTTCAATATCGATATGTGTATCTAATAGACTTTCTTGTGAAATCTGCTGGGCATTCGCCGCATCCTTTTGACCTTGTTTGGATTGATATTTACTCGTTGGCGCAGACTGGAGGCTCCGTCCGGATTCCTTCTGGAGCAGGCCCAGTTTTAAAAGCGATACTCCCTGAGGCAGGTTATTAGTCAACGAAGCTAACAAAACACTTCTCGGTACCGGCTCAATAAGCTGTGAGGTGGTAAGAGCCGTTCGCATCATTTCTCCACGCTTTGTTTGAAGCTCTTCGAACTTTTTTATGGCCTCTTGTATCTTGGTCATCTTGGTATTTACCAGTTGTTCCTTAACCCCGCAGGCGCGCTGACGTATCTTGATAGTCATAAATGAACCGCATAACGCTATCATCACAACCCCAAACAAAACAAAGTACAACAGGTTTGTTCTGCTTGATTCGGTGTTTTGAACATAATCGTCCGGTACAAAATTTATATTAGCCATTATTTACTTTGCCTCCTTTTTGGCTGACGATATCATTGTGCTCGGCTTTGTCTCTACGACAAACTGAGACCAAAGGCGGTAGCCCAGTTGACCTCACATTTTCTTCTTTCTATCGGAGTACCGGGGGCCTTTTTATCATCTTCGGAGACTCCGCCAAGGCGACAGGGCTCAGTTATCTCAACTGCGGCAAGACAATCTCCCACCTGTGCCGGTATATCTAATTGTTTTGCTATCGTTACGCACATTTCTTTATCTATTGTGGTCTGACTTGTAAGGAAAACCAGACGTCCGACTTGACCTCTTGGATTCATTGAGGCGAACTGCCTTCTGCACTCGGTTAAATCCAGTACCAGCTTGTTTACTGATTTCTTGTTATTCAGTTGGCTCAGCCCTGTAGATAACGAACGGGCAAAAAGCAGATTATTATGACGACAAATTACGACATTCGTATAGTTTGCCTCGATACAAACAAGCATTACAATTGCTTCAAGGTCCGATTGGCGACGACAGAAAAATTTTGTATAGCAATTTACCAGAGCTGTCGGCCAAATACCTATGGACTTAATCGAAAGACCGACCTTTTCATATATCGCAAGATGTCTGTCAATAATCTTACGTTCCGCTGCTATTACAAGGGCATTGTCCTGTTCCATTGGGATGTACTTTATCATGGTGTTTTCCCGGATAGGCTCAAACGGAAGTTTCTGTTTAATCTTTGAAAAGATAGCCTCCTCGACATCGTTGCCATCTGATCTCGGCATTTTTATATTATCGATATATACCTCGCGTGCAGGCAATGCCGCGATCACTTCTTTGCCATGAAAATCACCGTTCGATGTCAGTTGACGTATAGTCTCGATAGCCCATCTTTGCCATTGGCTACTGCCGGCTTTTACTCCCTCGGGCAGATTCTCACTCTGACCGGCAATTAAACTTATACCATTTCCGTTTTCTCCGAGCTGTACCAGCTTAAGGCTGTCATCTCCGATATCAACGCCAATCGAATATGCGTGACTTTTTGAGAATTTGAACATAAGAATTTTACCCACAAAGGCGTATTCTTTTATCAGGTGTAATATTTATAACGCCTGTAAGGATTTTTATTACACCACCCCACCTCGGCCTAAAAACAGGTTTGGGTTCCAATTTCGCTCGAACAAACACCTCCGGCTGAATCATTCTGATTTATCGGGATTCCATGGCGTTACCTGTATTAAATTACCCTGCCTGGCACTCCCAATAACTGTCGTTACAACTAAAATATATGAAACAAAAGCCGCACAGGCCAAACGATTACAGGAATATCAATGCCTAATTCTGCAAAGTATTGAAAAAAAACGCGCACCACTTCTGATAAAATCCGCGTTCCAAATACATCCGGACAGCTTCCACATTGAATCGAAGTAAAATGTCTTAAAATCTTCTTCTAATGAAATTTTTCTTACTAAAAGAAGATATGTAACAGAGGAAAAGGCCCTCTCGAAATGAACATGAGTTGATAACTGAACTTATTAAATTATCTCTGGCCAAAAAAAGTTTATAGGACCAATCACTCGGCTTTGAGTTCCCGCTCCATTAAATCCGCAATGGCTTTTTGCACAGGCTTATTTTCAAACAGCACTTCATAGATGGCCCCTGTAATAGGCATCTCAACGTTATATTGTCCGGCAAGAGCAACGACCGATTTGCAGGTAGCAACGCCCTCAACGACCGATTCGTTGGCTCCTAAGGCCTGCTCTGTGGTTTGTCCTTTGCCTATCCTTTCGCCGAATGACCTGTTTCTTCCCTTGGGTGAAATACAGGTTGTTACCAAATCGCCGAGGCCGGTCAGTCCCGCAAAAGTCTCCCGACTGGCCCCCATTGCAAGCCCCAGACGGCTTATCTCCGCAAGCCCTCTGGTCAAAAGGGCCGCCTTGGCGTTATCACCGGCTCCCGTACCGTCTATGATACCGGCCGCTATGGCGATAACGTTTTTCATCGCCCCGGCCAACTCGACACCCACAATATCAGTATTGCTATAGCACCTTAACCAGGGCACCCCGTCGGAAAATGTATGTTGAATCTCCTGGGCCAATGTCTCATCCTCGGCTGCCGCACAGGCCGTCGCCGGAAGTCTTCGAGCCAGTTCATCGGCTATCGTTGGCCCTGAAAGAACGGCAAATCTCTTCCCCCGTCCCTCGTCTCTCGCCCCTCGTTTTTCATCCAGTATCTCCCCAAGTATCTCAGTAGGCCGCAGTAAAGTATCATTCTCAATGCCCTTGGCAACCGAAACAACAGGAACATTCTCAGGGACATAATCTTTCAGACGGGTCCAAATCCCACGCATAAACTGACACGGCACTGCAGAGACAAGAAGGTCCGCACCTTCAATTATGCGTTCATCATCTGCCTCAAACAACAGCTCTTCCGGCAGTTTATAACCAGGCAGAAATTTCTTATTCTCACGGTTCTTTTCAATTTCTTCCAACTGCCGCCGGTCATAACCCCACATCCGAACATTTGTCACCCGTACCGCAGCCGAAGAATCTTGTTTTTCACAAAGCAGCATGGCCAAAACCGTGCCCATCCCCCCGTCACCGATTATGGATATATTCTTAAACATAGAGAAAATTATAGCCCCAAATCCTACAATTGCAATTTGTTTGTCGTCAACGGTAGTAAGACAAAATTGAAGACTGTTAACGGTTCAAAAGTTAACGAATCAGTCATGCCGCAATGCCACGACTGGGTCAACTCTCGCTGCCCGCACTGCCGGATACAGACCGGCCCCTAAGCTGACAAGAATAGAAAAGCCAACCGCCCCAAGACAAAGCCACCACGGAAAGCTGAAGTAATCTGTGTATGGAGCACCCTGTTTGACAAGAAAATGATTGGCGATTTGATTGATGACCGTGCTCACCACCCATCCCAGGGCAAGCCCGAAAATCCCTCCTAAAAAACCAATTACACCCGACTCAAAGAAGAATATCTTTTTGACGTCGTTTTCACTGGCCCCTACGGCCTTCATAATGCCAATCTCTCGATATCTCTCTAAAATGGACATCACCATCGTATTGATTATCCCTAAAGAGGCAACTGTTATACCTATCATCGCAACCGCTAATAAGAACATATCCATAAACATAAATGCTGTCTTGATTTCCTTTAGCTGGTCTATCAGTGCAAAAGTTCCCAGCCCCCGATCTTTCATCTGTTTTTTAATCGAGTCAATATATTTGACCGAAGAGACCTTGATAGTTATTGCCGAATAGCCTTTGAGTTTTTCGGCCGGCTGAAAAAAATCCTTGATATTTGTAAGCGATATTTTTTTCATATCTTCGGCAGGGCCCGGCGGCATATAAACATCGCTCCGAACCGGAATGAACCCACCCATTCCCATACGTTCAGCCACACCGGCAATGGTGAAGGTATAGCTCTCCTGATTGAAGGGAAGGTTTTCACCCTGCATAATAGACATTAGCTTCATCGGGTTTAAAAGGTTGGGATCCATGGCCAAAGTGGAGACCTCAATTTGTTCTCCGATTACGGCCTCGAAGTCCTTGATATCCATCCTGCGCAGCAGTGAATCATTGATAATCAAAGAGTTTTCATCATCGCCTTCATAAGCCTTTCCTGCTCTGAGTTTCATCAATTCGGACCGGCAAACATCGGCCGGTATCACCGAGACAAGGCTGAACTGTTCCTTTTCATTAAACCTGATCTGCGCAGGAAAACGAATTTCCGCAAAAGCTGATTCCACACCCTTAATTTCTCTGATTTCCTGTAGAAAATTATCATCAAGTATTGGACTGTTTGCAGAATCAGAAACCTGCTCATATTGGATTTGATTTTGCGGATCATCAGGATCCATATTGGCCTGTTCGCCTCTACTCCTGCCCGAGGACGGATAGACGGCAATATAATTGAAAAGCCCCATTTTTTTGAAACTATCTGTAACGTTTTTCTGAACTCCTTTACCGAAAGAGAACATCGAAACCAAAGCCCCAATTCCTATCACCACACCAAAAGTGGTCAGGAACGTACGCAGTTTCTTCTTTCGCAGATTGGAAAAGGAGTGCTCGATATAGTCGGATATTCTCACCGGTTCTTTACCTGATTTTTTCCTGTTCAACAACTTTCCCATCGCACAGATGAATAACATCATCTGCGAATTCGGCCAGCATAGACAGCTCATGGGAAATCATAATGATAGTTAAGCCCTGGTTCTTATTCAGCTCGGCCAGCGTCTGCACAATCTGCCTTGATGTGCTCGTGTCTAAATTACCCGTAGGTTCGTCGGCTAACAGAATTTTAGGCTTATTGACTAATGCCCGCGCTATCGCCACCCTCTGCTGTTCACCGCCCGAAAGCTCCGCCGGGCGATGGTCTTTACGATTGATTAGCCCCACCTTCTCCAGCATCTCACCCGCCCGGTGGTGTCTTTCCCTTTTTGACACACCCGCAAAAAGCAGCGGAAAAGCCACGTTCTCCAGGGCCGTATAAGACGAAATAATATTGAACGTCTGAAATATCATCCCGACCTGGTATCGCCGGTAAAGGGAAAGCTCTTCCTTGTCTAATTCAGAGATAAATTTCCCCTCGACCTTTATGCTCCCTGATGATGGCGTATCCAGTCCGCCTAATAGATTCATCAAGGTCGATTTGCCCGAACCCGATGGCCCCGTTACTCCTAAGAATTTCCCTTCTTCGACAGATAAATTCACATCCTCAAGTGCAACAACATTAATCTTCCCCAATGAATAGACCTTGGTCAGCCCCTTTGTCTCTAAAAAGCCGTCGGAATTCATACTTTTTCTTCGATGCCTTACTTATTTAGCCTCTGTGTTAATTGGGTTTGTCTGTAATTGACCTTCTCGGATTTATTCTTACTTAACTGCCGTCTTCAACTGGTTTATTTGGGTTTTATAATGTTCCAGATATCGATGATATCAGCGCCGGTAACATTCGGCAGAATCAGCTCGCCTTCCTTTTTCAAAGGCAGCCTGATTACTCCCAGACCCGGCGTGTTGACCGACAAGCCCAATTCTGCTGCGTAGGGGATTGTTGAGCCGGGTCTCACACCCTTCAAAGCCTTCAACATCTCTATATAATTGAATTTAGCCGGCAGAGAAACTGTCCTGCTGCTCTTAGCCGGCACTGCCGCCTGTGACTCGGCATTACCTGAAAGAAACTTCTCCGCACCACTGGACAAGCTGTAATCGAAGTTTGTCAAGGGTAAGGCAACCGGATAATGGTTCTCAATCTCAACGTCGAAAAGAAGCGTCGCGGAGTCCAGTTTGACGTCCTCGATTTTCAGGTCAGTTAATCGCGCTGTGGGTTTATTAAGGCTTAGACTCTCCTGAATTGTTTCACAACCCGCAACACCAGCTGCCATCAGGCACCATGTGAAAAATATATACCTTTTCGCTGTCATAATTTCATCTCCTTTTAAAAATACCTTACTCCCAAAATAGTACTTCCGGCCGATAAGGTCAAGCATATAGAAGAATCTTTTTATTACGTTCTGGATGTGTCTTGGTGCACTCCTCATCTTCACTGCACGGGTAGAGCAGCATATGAGCAGTAATCAAAAAGAACGCACAAAAAAAGGCTGAAACCTAACGCTAATATCCATGTGAACTTCTTCTTTTACGGACCAGTAAAAGCCCTCTTAATCTCAGCAGCCAGGTAACAAAAGAAATAATTCGTTCGAATTCCAGTTACTAATCTCTCTCCCGTTATAGTTTTTATAGTTTGTTCAAAACTCGACATACTCATCAATCAGGTATGTCTTTTTCGTTTCTGCCTTTTTTTTGTGTGCTTTTTTCGACTTTTTATTTTCGTTGTTTTCTGTGTTTTCTTAGTTTTCCCGGCCGGGGCGGTTAACGATTCAGCCGGGGCAACGTTCAACTGGCGTGCAGGCACATTAACCGACACTATTCGCACTTTTATACCCTGGCCTAAGCGAATGTTGCATCCCGAATTCTCCCCTACAATACTCTGCAACCTTTCGTCGTATCTCCAATAGTCCTGCCCCAAATCAGCCATCCGGATAAGCCCCTCGATACCAAACGTTTGACACTGCACGAAAAGGCCGAAACTTGTTAAACCAGTAACAACACAGTCAAGCTCCTGTCCGATTTTCTTACTCAGCATTTGCAATAACAAAACCGTCTTCAATTCTTTCTCGGCGCCGTCTGCCCGCTGTTCGGTGAAAGTGATATGTTTACCCACTTCCGTCAAATCCGGTCCGGCTGAAATGTCACTCGACGAGTCCATGCGTTTTTGCAGGTAACGTTCCAGAATGCGATGAACGAGTAAATCCGCATATCGCCGTATCGGACTGGTGAAGTGACAGTAATGAGTTGAAGCCAGCGCATAATGACCGATATGCAGCGGGGCATACTGGGCCTTTTCAAAACTTCGCAGCACGGCTAAATTAATCGCAAATGAGCAATCGGCCCCCTTGACTCTCGCTAACAAATCCTGTATCGCCGCCCTGTCGGGATTTCCAGGCAGACTGAATCCGAATGCCTTAAGGAGCTTGGCGAGGTTGTTCATACTCATAACATCCGGCTCCGGGTGGATCCGCCGGAGAAAAGGTATATTCAGCCTGTCCAAAAGCGAAGCAACTGCATCGTTTGCCTCAACCATAAACATCTCGATTATCGTATGCGGATAGCTGTCATCAGCCGGACGAGCGCCAACAACCCGTCCGGATTGGTCCATTACCAATTCGATTTCCGGCAAATCCAGATGTATCATCCCGTTTTTCCTTCGCCGCTGCTTGATCGCCCGGCTGAGCGTCTCCATATTTCTAAGAAGCTCGACCACGTCAGGTCTCGTGTCTTTCGTACGGCCCTTCAAAATCTTATCGGCCTGCTGATAAGTAAGACGCTGTTTCGAGCACATAACAGAGTTGGCGAAATTGCGTGACACAATGTTACCCTTTGTGTCGTAAGTCAGATAAACGCTTTTGACAAACCGCTTCTGCTCAGGCTGAAGACTGCAAATACCGTTACTTAAAATCTCCGGCAGCATCGGAATTGTCCTGCCGGGCAGATATACACTGTTGCCGCGCATCTTTGCTTCTTCATCGAGCGGCGAATCCTCCGGTATAAAATAGCTGGCATCGGCAATGTGAACACCTAATACCCACTTGTCCTTCCCTTTTTTCTCGAGACTTATCGCATCATCGAAATCCTTTGCATCCGGCGGGTCAATCGTAATAATCGTTTTCTCTGTAATTTCGTCACGATGGTGCGGCTCTTCGGGCTTGAATCTACCGGCCGCTTCGCGCGCCTGCTCAAGACAATCTTCCTCGAACTCACCCGGCAAATGAAACTGCCGGATTATCGATTGTATCTCGCTTTCATATCTTCCCGCTTTACCCAGCACCTCGATTATTACACCGCGTGCTAAGTATTTTTCAGTAGGATACGATAATATTTCGACAACTACCTTGTCTTTTTCCTTCGCCCCTTTTGCGCTGACATCATCGACGGAAATTGGATCTACAAAACTTTTACCGTCCGGTTGAACAATCCACGCCTCCGGATGTTTCATCAGCGTCCCGACGAACCTGTTCTGCGCCCGTTCGAGGATTTCGATTACTTCCCCGCTGTACCGCATCTGACCGTCGCGCTTGCCTTGCCTTTTAACCTTTACAAGGACAATATCGCCGGACATTGACTCGCCTGTTCCACTCGGCGGTATAAATAAATCGCCGTGCGAATTGGGCTCCCGCGGCGTCACGAAGCCGAATCCTCTTGGATTTGACCTGAATGTCCCCACGATTTCTCCGGCCAATGACGGCAGGGTCACTAAATTCTTCGCCCCTATTACTACATGTCCGGCCTGTCGAAGCTGGTCGAATGCCTCTTTGAACTGCGGGTAATCCTCCTGGTTTACCCCCAGCGCCTTGCCTAATTTTGCTAATTTCACAGGTGAGTAATCACTGTGCTTCAATAGTTTTATTATTTTATCTTTATATATTTCCGCCATGTCAAGGGATTATACCAGTAGCAAAATCAAAACTCAAGAAACAATCATTTTAATAAATATCCCGCAATAAAAATCGTCATTCTGAACAACCCGTACTTCGTAGCAGTTGTTCCAATACTGCGGCCGATGGAAGCGAAGTGGATGGGAAAAATGTTTCAAAAAACAAAGAGTGTCACTATGATTTGTTCAAATGTAAACTGCTGGCAGGCTATGCGACACACACCATTATTACATGAAAAAACAACCCCGCAAGATATCTCCTCATCTATCTCACGGGGCGATATATTTTATCACACGCTCCTAATACCTCGCATCCGGAATCGAATATCAAGAATCGAGAATCCGGCATAGAGAAACGAGCGGCGAACTATCCCTTTTTCGCTTTAAGGGCGTTCACCTTCTTGGCAAGACGTGATTTCTTTCGTGCGGCCGTCTTTTTGTGCATCGTGCTCGTAGAGGCCGTCTTATCCAGCTTCCTGGCTATAAGCTTGTATTGCTCGCTTGCCTTCTCCGCATCACCGCTGCTCAGAGTCTCTTCCAGATGTTTTATTTGCGTCTTTATCTGGCTCTTACTTGCCCGATTAATCGTTCTTCTTTTGGTATTCTGTTTTGCTCTTTTTTTCGATTGTAACGACTGTGCCACTTCAATCTCCTGATACTATTAATATTATATTTAAAAACTCATTGAGAAGCTGGTTCTGTTTTACTGCCTCTCAATTCATCAACACGCTGGCTTACGTCTTTATATCCAAAATCAGCCTGAGCTATCTTACGATAAATCTCCAATGCTTTGTCTGTATCACCCTTTTTTTCATAAGCACACGCCAGATTATACCGTAATTCCTTTCCCGTTGCATCATCTTTTATTTCGTATGTTTCTATCGCATTGGTAAAAACATCGATCGCATCAGACAGCCAGCCCTTCATAAAAAAGCAATACCCAATCTTGCTCATCGACGCAATCTTGCGCCTCGGGTCTTTCTGCGACTCCTGAAACAGGGGTATTGCCTCGTTATATTGCTTGCTCCTGAGCAATCGAACAGCATATTCATATTTCGGTGCAAGGTTGGTCGGGTAGTTCTTCACGGCAAGGCGGTAATGTTCCAGCTCGACGTCGTTTAACTGCTTCGAGAGCTGTTCGAATATCGCCTTGATATTCGCATCATCGGGCTTTTTTTCAAGACAATCTTTCGCCTCCCTTATTTTCCGTCTCAGTTGTTTCATCCTGATTTCGCCCGACCGCTGTTTATAGCTGTAATCCTGCTTGGCTTTATAAGTACTTTCCAGCAGCGCTATAGCGTCATTTTCCGCCTGGTCAGTTTCCATCCCTGCCAGTGCATCGGCCATACCGAATATATTGGCCGGAATGTTCTGGTTCTGGGCCATTTTTTTCCGCGCATCTTCTACCGCCGTAATCCGGTAGTCCTGTGTCTTAATGACCCCCGCCTGTGCATGGAGTTTCTCCTGTCCCTCACGATCCTTAATGGCCTTTCTGAAATCCCCCTCCTGGTCATATTTACCCTTGGACATTGTCAACTCGGCCGATAAGTTCTTAAATTCGTCCGCTAACGCCCCATCCTCCGGCCGCAGTCTCGACGCTTGCTGGCAGGCGACAACGGCTTTATCGAATTGACCCAAAGCCGCATAAGAATCCTTCAAAAGGATATAGGTCTGGGCAGATGGCTTGTTGGATGCATTGTTGGTCTGAAAAACCAAATTGGCTATCCAGCCCGCCGTTTTTTTATAACCGCCGGCCACTGCCGCCTTTAACATCGCCTCGGCATAAGGCAAATGATCCGGGTCCTTCGCAAAAAGAGCTTCGGCATTAAGCATCTGCTCAAGAGGCGTCCTGCCGCGCAAGCCCTTCATCCTCTCGACCATCGAAGGCTTCTTGCCGCCTTTTCCCTGCCGCTGAAAAGCTAATTCACAAAGCGGCAGGTGCCCCTCCTCCAGCGCATCCGGACTATAACGCAGACCCTGCAGGAACATATCAATCGCGTAATCGAAATTATTCGATTGGGCGACTGCATGGGCTTTCTCGAAAAAAGACTTGGCCCTGGCCAAGTTCTGATTATTTTCTTCCGGCATATATCTATACCAATTGGATTTTCTTATACATTATTTAAACGCTTTATAGTAATCTTCGGCTGATTTTTGTCAACAAACAAATAAATACTTGTATAAAAACGCGCCCTGTGCTATAAAAAGCCGCAAACGCATTATTCAGCGTCTTAAATATCCCAAAAGCAATCTAAACTGAAAGTTTGGGGAGTAACTAATATGGTAAATGCCCTTGAACAGTATGACCCGCAAATTTATGAGCTGATGCGCCAGGAAGCCGCACGCCAGAGCGGCTCAATACGCCTGATTCCATCCGAAAACTACGTCTCAAAGGCCGTAATGCTGGCCAGCGGAAGCTGCCTTACGAACAAATACGCCGAAGGCTATCCCGGCAAACGCTACTATGAAGGCCAGCAGGTAACCGACCTTATCGAGAGAATGGCACGCGACCGAGTCAAAAAAATATTCAAGGCCGACCACGCAAACGTCCAGCCATATTCCGGCTCTGTCGCGAACCTCGCCGCCTACTCCGCATTAATAAATCCCGGCGATACTATTATGGGCCTGTCCCTTGTCCACGGCGGACATCTCACCCACGGCTGGAAGGTCTCCGTAACCAGCAAATTCTATAATTCCGTCCCATATCCCGTGGACCATGAGACCGGCAGGCTGGACTTCGACCATATCGCAGACCTTGCTAAAAAACACAAGCCAAAGGTTATCGTCTCCGGCGCCACCGCCTATCCGCGTGAAATTGACTTCGAAAAGTTCGGCCAGATAGCCAAAGACATCGGTGCCTACCACATCAGTGACATTGCCCACATTGCCGGCCTCGTCGTTGCAGGCATACATAAAAGCCCCGTACCCTACGCCGACGTCGTCTCGACCACTTCGCACAAAACCCTTCGCGGCCCCCGCGGCGGTATGCTCCTGTGTAAGGCCGAGCACGCCGAGAAGATTGATAAGGCCGTTTTCCCCGGACTCCAGGGCGGCCCCCACATGCATACCCTTACAGCTATCGCCGTCGCGATGGCAGAAGCCGATACACCCGAGTTTGTTGCTTATGCAAAGCAGGTAGTCAAAAACGCAAAAGCCCTCGCCGACAAACTGCTCGAATATGGTTTCAACCTCGTATCCGGCGGAACCGACAACCATCTGATTCTAATCGACCTGAGAAATAAAAATATCCCGGGCAGAAAACTCGCAAAAGCCCTCGACCGCGCCAGGATTGTCACCAACTACAACACCGTACCCGGCGACCCGGCTCCACCTTCCAATCCGAGCGGCCTGCGAATAGGAACACCCGCAATTACAACCCGCGGAATGAGAGAGCCGGAAGCAGAGCAGGTGGCCGCATTTATAAACAAGGTCGTCGAAAATATCGATAACGAAACGGTCATCGAAGAGTTAGAAAAAGAAGTGCTGCTTCTGTGCTCGCAGTTCCCGGTCCCGGATCACTTTATTATCCCGAATAAAAACCATTGATAACTAAAGATAGTAAACAGCAGAACCCTGAGCGTTAGCGATGGGTAAATCATAATCGATGATAAAGGAGTAACTATAGTGGCACAGGATGAGCAAGTACTTGTCGTCGAGCGAAAGGTTCTTGAGCAGGTAGGCCTTTTCCATGGCCTTACAACCGATGTGGGTCGCTATCTTTCCGTCCTCTTCGACCCGTCCGTCCTGAGCTTTATGCCCCGCCAACAGGCCGAAAAGGACCCCTCATATAAGCAGCTTATCCCTTATGTCATAATGAGCTGTGATGGTCAATACCTCACCTACGTCCGCGGCCGTCGCGCCGGCGAGACAAGGCTCGTCGGCAACAGGTCCATCGGTATAGGAGGCCACATAAACCCAATAGATAACGAAATACCCCTCTTCGATACCGACTACCGCGAGCTTTACAATAACGCTGTCGAGCGTGAGGTCGCCGAGGAAGTCTCCATCAAAGCCGGCCACAAAGACAGCATCGTTGCCCTGCTAAATGACGATACCACCGAAGTCGGAAGCGTCCATCTCGGCGTAGTCCACTACTGGCTTCTGGACTCCCCCGTCGTAACCAAGCGAGAGCAGATGATAACGCAGATGGAGTTCATGACCCCCGCCGAATTACAAGATGTCCGCGACTCAATGGAGACATGGTCGCAGTTCTGCCTCGACTACCTCACCACCATCAACCAAGCCACCCCGTAAGACTTGCCTCGTTTGATAGCAAAGCTTATCTAATTGGAGTGCATTTTAGTTTTTGATTTTTACAATAAAAATAAATGAATGCCGTTTAACTTTATTTAGAACTTCGCAGGCCCAGCAAAAAAAATGGTTTAGGCGAGGGCTTTTTTATTGGTTTTTGGGCTAAAAAGCGGGATAGGAAAATATTTTTATAAATATTTTTATTTTTTGCTTGCATATTCGACAAGTGTCGTATAGTCTCTACATAGATAGAATAATGGAGATAATTACATGGCACGATCGAAACCAAACAAAAAGTCCGAACAGATTAAATTCAATGCTGAGCTAACCGAAGCTGAATGGATTGTTATGAAAGTAATCTGGGAAAACGAACCCTGTACCGCTGGTACTGTTCAGGAGGCTTTAGCCAACAGTAAAGACTGGGCATACAGCACGATAAAAACCACTATGGATCGGATGGTAAATAAAGGGTTCCTCGAAATCCAAAAAATTCGCAACTTGCAGCTTTTCAGTTCTGCTATAAGCGAAGTTGATGCAAAACGGGGCGAATTTCGCAAAATGCTTCAGCGAGCCTTTGACGGGGCATTGACCCCTATGATGCAGTTTTTGATTGAACATGAAGGCCTTTCAAAAGCTGAATCAGCACAGTTGCGCAAACTCGTAAACAAGGCTAAAAACAGAAAGGATTGAGTAAGAACAAAATAAACCAAATTGGGAGATAAAAAAAATGAACCAGGCAATTAATTCGTGGATAACAGCTTTGAACAGTCTCGGCCAGGGATTCTGGGATTATGCAGCGGACATATTTATCCAGGCCAGTGTGCTGATTATTTTGTTGCTGATTGTTGATTTTTTGCTGCGAAAGCGAATACGAGCAGTATTCCGTTATTGTCTGTGGATGCTGGTATTTATAAAACTTATTCTGCCGGCTTCTTTCACGTTACCAACTGGAATTGGATCTTGGATGGGGGATTATTTTCCAAATGAAGTTTCTATGGCAAAGTGGATACCGCAGACAGATGAAATTGTACCTACAACTCTTAACATACATCAACGTCCGATTCTTTTACAACCGGTTGTGACAAATGAAACCGCAGTTAGTGACATATTTCAAGGGTATATTCCTATAGAGACACCCATGATAAACGAAACTGTGGCTACTGGGATAGGACTTGAGGCTATTTCCTGGCAGGGCCTGATATTTTCAGGCTGGCTTGTTGGGATGCTGGTTCTTTTAGGATTACTTATTAAGCGGGTTTATTTTGTCAGAGGGCTGATTGCTCAAAGCAGGCCTGCAAATGAGAGATTGCATAAGACGCTGGATGAATGTCGTTGCCGGATTGGTATTCGCCAAAATATTGAATTGAGATTGTCTGGCAATACGCATAGTCCTGCTGTTTGCGGCTTATTTAAGCCAATTATTTTAATACCGGTCGTGTTGACTAAA
>JACNGQ010000192.1 GCA_014384025.1 Planctomycetota bacterium
GGCAAGAGTAAGGGAATCCCACCAGCCGCCCTTAAACCAGCAGTGGTCAACAACTACATTGTTGTCATCGACAAACAAGGCAAAAGAACCCTTATTTTCAGGCTTTTCCTCCGTTCCTTCCTGGCTGAGGACAAAACCGTTTCGGATAGGTAATATCGTGTTTCCTTTCCCACCAATTGCCATGAAGTTTTTCGTATTGTAGGAGAAAACGGCATCGACAGTTTTGCTTGAAACATTGCGGAAACTGTACTCCAGCGCCCCGGCCGGCAGAGAGGCATTGTCCGGATCTCCGGGAATAAACGGGCTCCAGCCGGTAACTTTGATTTGCAGCGGGACCTCCTTGTCTTTGAGGGTTACTATTCCAAAGGGAAAACGTGCCAGAAAGGAGGCTTCATCAAATCTTGGCAAGCCATAACTGGTTCCGGCCGCCCCATTACCCGTATTGGGGGAACCAAACACCTTCCAGGCAGGCACCGGGCCTTCCAGAACTTTGGCCACGTTGTTATTAACTCCCTTGATACATAAGGCTGCGAATGAGCAAGGTTCGTTGAAAACCTGCATCGTGTTTCTGACGGAAACATGAGAAATGGCCCCGGTCCCTTCCAGGCAGACCATTCCGGCGCCGATTCCGCCGATAGGAAAGGCAATCCGATTCAAATAAGTTCCCTCGTACCGTCCGTTGTACTTTCGATTCTGGGCATGAACAGTTACTGTACTGAGCAAGCCGAAGAGACTGACCAGAAAAATAATCAGATACAACCTAAGCTTAGAGTGGTTCGTACACATGATTTACCTCCTAATTGAATTCAAATAAATTACTTTCTTGACCAACATTTCCTGTCTGCGAATCTTTTCAAAGATGCAAGGCTCTCCATGTCAACCAAGATACCAAATATATTTTGAAACTGCAACTATCCTAATAGTCTTTTAATCCTGAAACTCAATCAGTATCCCGCCCTTTACATAAAAGGCTAATTTTGATAGTGTTGATACTGCTTTGCAGCTATTTTGAAATGGTGGCAACATGTGTATTCTATAGGAGGCACGTACTTACAGATGGGAAAATATAAGCTAAATCAGATAAAACTGGGATTTGCGATATTGGGTATATTTCTATGCTCTTCCTCAGAGGGCAAAATCTGGCACGTTGCTCAGAAGAACCTGCCGGGCATCGGTACCGACAGTCAGGTACGTTCCATCGGCGAGGCAGTCTTGCAATTGGCGGCCGGTGATACGATAATAATTCACGGAGGTGTCTATCGCGAGCAAGTTACTATCGAGCAGAGCGGTACAGCCGAAAAACCCATTACAATACAAGCCGGCTCTGGAGAGCTTGTAGTTGTCACCGGTGCGGACCAGCTTACCATATGGCAGAGGGTCGAGGGCAACAATTCTATTTTCTTTACCGATTGGCCCCATCGTTTTGTGACCTGGAACAAGCACAACACACACCCATCGGACGACTATCATAAACTGATCGGCAGATGCGAGCAGGTGTTTGTGGATGGCTATCCACTTAAACAGGTCCTTGAAAAGCAGAGGCTCAGCCGGGGGACATTTTTTGTTGATCTTAACACAAAACGTCTCTATGTGTGGGACAGCGGCAATAGAGATATCAGCAGCAAAAAAGTAATGGTGGAAGCTTCAGTGCGCAGTACTATCTGGACCTGCAAGGCAGACCACGTGCGGACAAAAGGCATTCGCTTTCGGTACGCTGCCAATCGTGCGCAGCATGGAGCCGTACAGTTCTCAGGAGATGACAACGAGGTTGAAGATTGCACGTTTGAATACTCTAATTCCTGCGGGGCCAAACTCACAGGCGAGAGAATTACCGTTCGCAACTGCGTCTTCCAATATAATGGCCAGTTGGGTTTCAGTGCCGGCCGCGCACACGGGCTCTTGATGACAGACTGCATAGTAACAAACAATAATATTAAAGGATTCGACCGAGGCTGGGAAGCAGGTGGCAACAAAATCGTTTTTACAAGGGCTGCAATCTTCGAGAACAGTATCTTCACAGAGAACAGGGGCCACGGAATCTGGTTCGATATTGGCAATGAGAAGTGCGAAGTGCGGAATTGCCTGATTTCCAACAACGAAAACGCAGGTATTTTTTACGAGATTTCTTATAGTCTCCACGCCCACGACAACGTGATAGTCGGCAACGGATTCGCATTTACACCTTCCGCCTGGGGAGCTAATGCGGGTATAAGCATATCCAGCTCACCATATTGTCTCATTGAGCGTAACCTTCTGATTGGAAACAAAGAAGGATTAAGTTTTCGGGAGCAGAAGCGTTCCACGCCACTCATAGAAGGCGGTTCGGAACCAGTCTGGAACCATAACCAGACGGTTCGCAATAATGTGTTAGCATATAATCGGGATGCACAGGTTTGGGGATGGTTTGATATAGGCGACGAGCGGCACTGGCCAAAGTCAATGCAGGAAGGCTCCGTAAAAAAACAAAGCAATACCGACAATAATTCTACAAATGAGTTGCAACCAGGTTCGTCCCTGGCGGATCTGGAACTGATCCTCCGAGACAATATATACTGCCCCGGGCCGGGACAGGGGCTTTTCAATTGGGGGGTAACCTGGAAAAGGCACAAGAGATATATGGATTTGGACACCGTGCATCGTGAGCTATCTTTCGGACGCGGAAGCCGGATTGTGGATATCGGTATTAAAAATTTCCACAAGCTGGATTTGCGTGTTTCAATGGACAGCCCCGCCATACAAATGCAATGTTATCCAAAGGGAAATGTCCCGGGTGTTCGACTGGGCACTCAATCACAATGACAACGATATAGTATCAGGGCTGCTTTTCTGCACACAAGGAGGCATAGGACAATCTATCAGGGTATAGCCCTTAAAGCCTCGTTTTTTAATATTTTCAAACTTTTTAAAAAACTGTAATATTTCTAATCGGGAAGAGTCTAATATTAGAGAAGGCCGCTTTAGTATTTCATATCCCAAGGAGGGAAGTCTTGTACCAGGGAAGAGTGTAGATAAATAAGTTGCGTTCTGTATTTAATGATTCGGATATTTGAAAGGGAAGAGTGATGAAAAATACTTACAGGGTAATATTGATTGGTCTGGCCGTGCTTGGGGTTGTCTATGCAAGCACAGAGCCAGAGAAGAAGACCGAGGAGGCATGGAAGTACAAGCCGATTGACCTCTGCCAGTTTCCTGTGTCTATGGAAGTGGGTCATTTTATACAGCTCAAGGAGTGTCACAAACGTAAGATTAACCTGGTACAGGTAGATTGTGAAAGTATCGGCAAAGACCACGGAGACTTCCCGTGCTACAAAGGCAGTGATGTTATTGAGGTAAGAGCCAACTTTCCGGCAATATTTAATGCCTCGATAATCAAAAGTGACGGCGGTGAGGATATGCTGAAAGAAGTTAATCTTTACTGGGAGAATGGAATTAATACAATCCAGGGCACTGGCGACTGGGAAGAATTGAAACTTTGTCTCGATGCCTGGAATGTTGAAATATGGAAGTCTGGAGGAACCATTGGCACAGTTGATGTTGGTGAGATTACGATAGGCGTAAGACCTCCAGATGACACAGAAAAAGATGTTCAAGCAACGTCACAAAAAGAAGTCAAACCTGTTAGGATTCGAGAGGATGGCGTACAACCACTGGAAGAAGCTCCGTCCGAAACTGTTCCAGCACCTAAAGAAGAGGGGGACGTTGGTCGGCCATCTGTTTGAGGCGTCAGAACAAGCGGAGAAGTACATGATACAGGAATAGACAAGGCTGGACTACAACCTGACGACGGACTATCACACTGCGATAGGGGTATCTATTTTTTCAGTGCTTTGATTGTTATTGTGATTCTTCGGTTTTTTTGCTTATTCTCTTTGGAAGTTCACAGATAAATCCAAGGAGCATCTCAAATGCAGACTCATTTTGTTAGGGGCTCTTAATACTGAAAGACGATTTCCGGTTCTGTTCGATGCCCAGGGGATTTTGGGGGTCCACGTCCAGTATCGGCCATACCAGCTCCCCCCGGCGTGCCTTTTCCTGTACGTTACTATCTAAGCTGAAGGTGGGCATTTCCAGAGAGTTGGTATCCAGCCACAGGGTTATTCGGCGCAATTCCGATTTCGTTAGGTTGACGTCATAGTGGGATTTGCTCAAATACCCGTCCTTATACAATCGGGACCAGCGGGCGCCAAACTTACCTGCGATAGTTCGGGAACCACCGTGCAGCCAGCTCATGTGGTTGGAGCCGCCGTCGGCATGAAAATAGAAGGCGTACGGCTCGAGACTGGCGTAGCTGAAATCAGGCTTTTGGTCCTCTTTTTCATGACAGGATTTACATTTATTTTCGAATACCGGCCGCACGAGGCGGTGGAAATTCACCGGCTCCACCCCGCCGACTTCAGGCTCGAGTTTAGAAGCGGGACGCTGCATGGCCAAAGGTTCGGCCCGTAAATTTGGCGCCTTCCATTTGTCTTCATGACAGCCCACACAGGTGAGATGCTCTCCCGGATGCACATAGGTTCCAGACCGCATCGACTGCACAGCCATGCCATCTTCATCCAGGGCCTGAAAATAGATGAGCCTTTCTACGGGCGCCTCGAAATAGGCGCTGCCGTCGGCTTCCACCGGCACCGTACCTAAGACCACTCTTCCGGTCGGGCTTTGCGAATAGCCCATCCTGGGCTTGTTGGTGACAGGGCTGGACCAGGGCTTTGGCACATGTTGGATTATCCTGAGAGACGTGATTTTGGTATTCACAGGCCATTTGAAATCAGACTCGTACACATTCATTACACTGATGGTGGCCCTGGGAACCTCAGTAGTACTCCGCTGCCCTTGCCAGGTAGCCGTGGGAACGACTGGCGGCTTTTTTCGAGCCCTGAAAGGCATTGGACTCACAATTCTCAAGCCGGACACGTTGGGGATGGCGAAACCGGAGTAGATCACCTCTCGGTTGCCATATTTATCCAGCAAGAAGATTCTGTTGTACTTCCCACTGCCTTCAGTCACCAGGTAAAAGTCCTCGCTCAAAGGCCACGGATAGCCGTAATGCGCCTCTCCATCACGGTTGTCACTTACATTTCCGCTCGTGAGCACAGTCTTGCCGCCCTTGGTGTTGGCTGGACAGGCTTCATTGATCCAGCGGTTCCCCGGAGTTATCCGCTGTACCTGTGAAGTCTTGTTGTCGTCGGAAATGCCGACATCCAGAATAATTGGAGCCCCGTACATGCCCGTATTGTGATGTCCCCCGGCGATGGCAATATATTTGCCCGAGTTGGGAATAGCACGGATGTTGTACTCCCCCCAGGGACGCCAGGCGCGGCCGTCTTCCCAGCGATTGCCTTCCAGCGTCGTATGCGGCAATGGGTAGTTGCCATGCGGCGCACGCGGATCCCGGCCGTCCGGGTAACATGTCCACATATGATGTGCAATATGAAAATCCCTGTCCAGATAATCCCAGCGAGTGTAAACAATCATCCCGTCATTATTTACACTGGGGTCCCATTCCTCAGTATCGTGCCAGCTCAAGCGTATGAGATCGCTGCCATCGGCTTTTATGGAATACAAGGCGGAGGTAGGCTGGTGCCGGGACGCCGCGCAGCGAGCCGTTGAGTTCCTGCGCTCCGACATGAACGCGATACGTCCGTTGGGCAACCAGCAGGGCGAGTGATCGCTGCGGTTGCCGAAAGTCAACTGCCTGCATTCGGTGCTGCCGATGTCGAAGGTAAAGAGGTGAAAGGTATTGTCCTCTACCCAAAATTCAGACTCAAAGGGCGTCCATGTATCCCAGGGATTTTTCCCGCGCCGACTCCAGGCAAACACGATCTTGTTTCCATCAAATGAGAGATCAAAGGAATTGAAACTGCCTTTAGCCGTACTGATGTCCAACCCTCGGTACGGACCGTTTTGTATTTTCACGCCTTTCATGAGGTCCCGCCCGGTTGGATTATTTGTTTTGAAGCCTTTAATGATTCCAATACCGCCTCCCGGCGCTGCGGAATAACCAACATCTTGATCGTGGTTCATGATGTTATTCTTTTGTATCTGATGTTCGAAGGTGTTGAAAATGATTTCATCAAAATCCAAGAGGGGATTCTGTAGAGCAACCCTTCGAGCAAGGGCCCGACTCTCCATGAAAAGACTCTTTCTGTGCGCAACTGCGCCCGCTTTAGCCGGCCCAATCGCCACACTTTTCAGTGTTAAACGGTTCAATGCCTCCTGTTCATCCCGCAAGTCGGGCGCTCCCGGTATGTTTTCCAGGTAGTCAACCAATGCTTGAAGCCTTCTTTGTTGAACGTCCAGCACATCCCGATCCGAGCTTAAGATCCGGGCATTTTCGTCCATCATGCGCAAGGTTTCTTCTGCGCCTGTTTTGGGTAACGTGCCCGCCTGATATTCTGCCATTTCCTTTAGAATACGCGCATAATCCTCCTGCCATGATTGTGCGATGTCACTATTATGTGCTCTTGCAAAGCTGCTTTGATATGCGGCCAGGCTGAAGAAAACGATACACTGCAGCCACGTGCTCAACAATGGTAAAGTCCTCATGAATATATCCTCTATCAACGGTCTGGATTCGCCAAGTTTCCCGCCAAGTCGCTCAGGCGTTTTTCATAACTTCGTTAATTCCATAAGTTTACCACCGCCCATCATAAGACAATCTATCTGAAGGAAACAACTGTCTTACCTGCGGCCTTATTGAGGTCCACTATCTTCTCCTGTCCATCAACAGTGACGCGATGTTTGCCATAAAAAGCCTGCACACGACACTGTCCGTTTGTATTCGCCTCGCCATTCCACTGCGTCCACCACTGCTTGAATACCAGATCACGATACGCATCGGCGGCGGGAGTTGGTGTCCAGTCCCGCCTGTATAGTGAAGATTGCGGGATCCAGTTTGCACCCTCCCAAAAGCCCCACATCAGGATGCCGCGCACTGCAGGATGTGCAAAGCAGATGCGGTAGTAGTCGGTAATCGCCTCGGCCTTTGCTCGTTCCTCATCGGGTGTAAGTTTCAGATTTCGGCTTTTCAAAAAGCGGGAGCGTTGGCCCGGGAAATTAAATTCCGTAATGCAAATAGGCAAGCCGATTTTTGCTAATTTGTCAAGTGCTCCCCGCAGAGTGTCCGGGGCAAAAGACTCCCCGTGCAGGTGCCCCTGTACGCCAATCCCGCCAATCGCTACACCATCCTGAAGCAGTCCGCGGATATGAGCGATATAATCATCCAATCGTTTACCCGTCAAGACATCGTAGTCGTTAACGAAAAGTGTTGCCTGTGGGTCTTCCTGCTTGAACCATTCGGCCATCTGTTTTGTTATGCCCGGTCCCAATCGTTCGGCATAGTAGTTGCCGTGAATCATCTCGTTATTGAGATCAAACTCGGCGAATCGTCCCCGATATCGACGAGCAATGGTCGCAGCGCGGGTCTTGAGCGCCTCTCGCAGTTGTTCATCATCTAATTGCTTTAGCCAATTCTGAACTCTATTAGGAATACCCCAGAACACACAGTGCCCGCGCAACGGGATGCTGTGCTCAGAGGTCCACTCCAGGATGGCATCCACGACTTTATAATCGATCTGGCCCTGGTTCCGCTCCATCGAAAGCCACTTTAATGCGTTTTCGGTAACAGCAGCATTAAAGTTCGCCAGGAACACTTCTTTATACTTTCGTTCAACCTCAGAATCAAACCTTCCGCTGAATGCTGATGATGAAATCGCAGCACCAAACCAGAACTCGTGTCGAAGCTGCTCTACCTGCACCATGGACCCGGGTTTTGTCTCAATGATCAATGTTCCCATGCGATGTTGTTGAATCGCCTGACTGATGTCACTTGCATTTGCGCTGAGCTGAAATGAAGCAAATATGCACGTTATGGCAATTGCCATCCTAATCTTAGACCAATTCATCGTAATATTCTCCTTTTATCATGCAATCATTTACTATTAGAAAGTTCTGCTTAATCAATCATCTTGAACGTTATAGGCTAAGAGCTTATCTGAATAACGCACATAAAGTCGTCCGCCGCAAACGACCGGATGGGCCCAAAAATAACCCCGGCCTTCCTTTGGCGGACGAAATGAACTTACCTCATCCCAGCTCTCGAGAGACGCTTTTACAAGCGACATTATACCTTTTTCATCAAGGCAGTATAGCCGACCGTCTGCGAAAGTCAGAGACCCTTTACCGGGAGACTGCCACATTTTGCTCCCGGTATTGAAATCCAGACAAAACCAGCCACGGGCCTCATGGCCGGAGCCATAAAGATGACCATTGAGAAGCAACGCACCGCCGTGATGATTATCCAGTAAATCACTTTTCCACACCTGCTCTACAGAAAACTTACCGTCGGCCTGCCGTTTCGGACGTAACAGAATGCTCCCCCCGCCATAACCGCTCGAAGCATAAACAAGACCGTCGCTCACTATCACATCCGTTGCGCTGTTGTTACGTTGATTGCCGAAAGTGTAGTCCCAGAGTATCCGCCCATTCTCCGGTTCAAAGCTAAACACACGTGTTGCACTCATCGTAATGACCTGTTCGACGCCTTCAATACGTGCTACCACAGGCGAACAGTATCCGACCGGGTCTTTTATCTGGTCGTTGGCCCACAATGTTTGTCCGGTACGCTTATTTAATGCTACAACATAGCCATCAACCCCACCCGGACAGCAAAAAATGGCATCCTTGTGAATCAGCAAAGATTCGCTTAATCCATATTTTGGCCGCTCTGCCTTAAAGGTTGTTAATAGATTTACGTTCCACCGTTCATCCCCCGTACGAACATCAAATGAAGTAAGCTGTCCCATTTCAGACAGGTGATAAACCGTGTCCCCGTCAACACTCGGTGTGCCCCGAGAACCCGCATGAGGCACTGCCCAGGGTTGTTGCTTAGAGGCCTGCCATGATTGCCCGTTCAGTCGCTGCCACAATTGCTTTCCATTCAAATCCAGGGTCGTTACATATGTCTGTTTGTCAATCATACCGGCCGTAAAAATACGCCCCCCCGCTATAGCTACTGAACTGAACCCATGTCCGATACCGGATGCAGTCCATAACAGCTCAAGACCATCTTGCGGCCAGGCTTGCATAAGCCCTGTGTCGGTCGATAGATTGTTGCGTTGCGGCCCATGGTAATAAGGCCAAACAATTTTATCGCCGGCTAACACTGTAACAGATATATTTAGAACCAATAAAAGCACAAATCTAAGACGGAACATTCATCCTCCTGTTAAAATTTTCACACCATTCTCACTGAATTATCACTTAGGTTAATTGTAGCGTTTACCTTTTTTTATCATAGCTTCCTGAGTCAGATGGTCCGAGTAACAGCAAAAGTGTATAGCATAATTCACAAACTATCAAATAGTATGTTCTTTTCGTTGAATATATAAAAGTTCAAAACAGTTATTAGAAGAGAACACTTGACAGCCGCTATACCCACTTGCATAATCACCTTTAGGCTTAACTTGGCTTTATCCTACAGGAGAATAGCTCATATATATTTTTTATCTCGGCTTCGAAGAACAAGTAAAATGCGTAACTTGCAATAAATTTAGTGCAAGAATAAAGAAAATATTTCACCTGATTAAAGAGACACAAATCATGAAACATACAAAAGAGGTAATCCGATATTTCATTGTAGTTTGTGCTTTTTTCACGCTATTTATGGAAGCTGCGTTGGCCCAGGGCACTACGGAAAGTCTTGTACTGCCTGATCTGAAAGAATATCGAATCGAAAGAACTATTTCCGAAGAAGCACAAAAATGTATCGATTGCCACTCGAAACTCGAGCCTGGCATCGTTGCCGATTGGTCAGACAGCAGACATGCGCATGCGAATATCACCTGCCTTGACTGCCACGGAGCCGGGGCCGCTGATGCGGATGTAAGTGTAAAACATCTCGAACTAACCAAGACAAGAATCTCAGCTATCGTATCACCGAAAGACTGTTCACGGTGTCATCCGCAAGAGGCCGCCCAATACTCAAAAAGCAAACATGCAAATACTCTCGAAATAATCTGGAAGATCGATCCTTGGATGAGAGAAGGAATGAACAATGCAATCGAAAGACGAATCGGCTGTTATCATTGTCACGGCAGCGTAGTGAATGTAATAGACGGCGGCCTTGACGCCGGGACATGGCCAAACGTAGGTGTAGGAAGGATAAACCCCGACGGCAGCAGAGGTAGTTGTTCGAGCTGTCACACGCGACACAAATTTTCCCTCTCCGAAGCAAGAAAACCGGAAGCCTGCGGTCAATGTCACCTTGGCCCCGATCACCCACAAGTGGAAATATTCGACGAAAGCAAGCACGGCGCTATTTATCATGCAGAAGGCAAAAGCTGGAATTGGGATGCGGCACCGGGCACATGGACCCCCGGCATCGATTATCGCACCCCTACCTGTTCGGTTTGTCATATGTCCAGAGTTCAGGATGTACCTGCAACACATGACGTAACTGAACGTCTGGCGTGGGAAACCCAGGCCCCGCTGTCGGTCAGGCCGAATCAGTTCAAGCCTATGCCTGCCAAGACCGACTGGAAAATCGAACGAGAAAAAATGAAAAAGATCTGCATGGCCTGTCATTCGTCTGGGTGGACGGACGGACATTTTGATAATCTTGATGCCGTAGTTATGAATTATAACGAAGTTTATTATACACCAATGAAAAAGCTGATTGACCAGCTTTATGAACAAAAGCTGCTTAGCAAAGAAAAGCCGCTCGATGAGCAGCTTGAAATAGACTTTTATGAATTGTGGCATCATGAGGGTCGCCGAGCAAGATTTGGTGCGGCAATGATGGCACCCGACTACGCCTGGTGGCACGGATTCTATGAACTCAAAAAAAGATGTATGACAATCGAGGAACAGGCCGAGCACCTGCTGCAGAGTAAAAAGGCGGCAAAAATATTCGATGTTAAAGGAGCAAGTGGCGATACCACACAGCCGGACTTTGACCGATAGCCGGGATATGAAAGTCATTTTTGTGAATAACAGTGTGTGTAGTATGTTTTAAGATTTTCAAACCGAACGATTTTAAGCCACAAGGAGTTGATGGAAACTGTTCAAGGTCTTGTTGGACTATCATAGACATAGGAAGGGATTATTCATAGTTCCTGAGCGTTCACCTGGAAAATATCGAGTAACTTATCGAAATCTTTCTACAGTAACTGATGAAATGAAAGGCGAAGGATAGAATGGACCGAAGACAATTCCTTTCACTTTCGGCTATGGCATGCCTTGGCGTAACCCGTAACACATCTGCCATCACCGGACCCAATACACGGGACGTTTGTGACTTCGACTTTGCCTTTATTACTGACGTTCATATCGAACGAGGCAAACTCGCTGCCTCCAAATTCAGCAGAACCATTGCCGAGATCAACTCCCTCAAGCCTGCATTCGTATGGGACATGGGCGACATGAGCCTCTACCCCAACTCGGGCAAGGCCTATCTCGATTGTATCAAGCAACTCCAAATGCCGTTTCATGCCTGTCCCGGCAATCACGATATCGCCCTGAACGACAAGAATCCGCGCAGGCTTTTTAATGATTGCTTCGGTCCTGCATACTACTCTTTTGACTTTGGCGGCGTACACTTCATCACACTCGACGGCAATACAGTCGTCAATCGTCAGGGTAAAAACACCATCGACGCCTGTCTCGATCCACGTCAGATAGCCTGGCTGAAAGCAGATCTTGAAGCTACACCGCAGCAGACCCCTATAATCTGCGGTGTCCATATTCCGATTGTATCGACCTATATCAAACGACGAGGCGGGGGCACTTTTCCAGAAGACTTCCCCATCGCACCACAGTTCAACAAATCACGAGCTGAAGCACTTATCGATATCCTTTCCCTTCACAATGTCAAGCTTGTCCTCCAGGGACACGCCCACGAGAACGAACGTGTTACTGTCAAGGGTATTGAGTTTGTATCGAGCATTTCAGTCTGTGGCTGCTGGTGGCAATCAGGCGAAGGATTCGAACGCGGCGTCGACAATGTCCCGCGAGGCTACCGGATCATCGAAGTCAAAGGAGGCCACATCAGCCATCGATACGTTTCGAGCTGTGAGTCGAAAGTGGACCGCAGAGGTGAATTCATGGGCTTTGACAATCCAATCGTACCCTCAAAGAGCACCGCGATTATTTTCAACTGCTATGACGCCCCAAACGAGTCAACAGCAAAGGTGCGCATCGACTCCGGCCCATGGACACCAATGCAGCAGTACACGGGAAAAGGCGGTTACATCAAAATGCAAATGCCCCACCACTTCATACTTCGTTCGGATATCACAGAACTTACCCGAGGCAAGCACCGCCTCACCGCCAATGTTACCTGGCCCGATGGAACTATCGTAACAGAGGCAACCAGTTTTACCGTTACAAAATAACGCGAAAGGAAATAAAATGTAGTACAATCCAGCAAGCCCGCATTGCCCGGCGCTTGACTTGCCAATGGTTGTTCAGGATTAGATGTGAGAAAACAACGGTTGAGGTACACAGTCAGGACGGCAGAATACAAAATCATGGGGCAGAATGATGGATTTGGTTTGGGAAAAAAGTTGTCTTGACAGCTAAAGCTGTTAGAATCGGGGGGAGTGGCTGAGTCTTGCAGGACGGACAGCACTCTTAGAGTTAAATGGGAAATCTCCGCTGTTAGCGGTGGTCTTCTGGTAAGAAACAGTCGGGCAAGTAATATCGGCGCAGACCTGCTTTCAGTGGCAATGAGCCGGATTCAAGGCTTTAGGAGGTTAACAATGGATTCAGACAAAAACAAAGCTGCAAGCATTGGACGCAGAGAGTTTCTTTCACAAATCTCCGTAGCCGTGACAGGTTCGACACTGGCCCTTGCGAATGCCCGGGGGCAGAGCTTATCAGCAGAAAAAACTTCATCGCCGGCGCCGCTGCTGCCCACGATACGTCTGGGTGACCACAGCGTTACCCGGCTGATAGTCGGCTCGAATCCCATCAGCGGATACTCATATATGGGCCCAATTATGGATCGGCACATGCAGGAGTATTTCACACCCGAACGAATAGCTGAATTCCTTTGGGCTTGCGAACGTGAGGGTATAAATGCCCACCAATTCAGCAGCCCGGAAGAAATGGGGCCTGTTTTCCGGAAGTTGAGAGACCGGGGATCGAAAATGAATTTTATCTGCCTTCACTCCGACCGTTCGCCCACATCGGTTGAAAAGGTGGTTAATGACACTTTGCCCATTGCCATCGTTCATCATGGCGGGGCTACCGACACACTGTTCCGGGAGGGCAAGAGCGGCCAAGTACGGGACTTTGTAAAACGCGTGAAAGATGCTGGTGTGCTGGCCGGCGTCTCAGCGCATAATCCGGACTGCATCAAACAAATCGCCGACGAGGGCTGGCAGGTTGATTTTTTCATGACCTGCTTCTATTACCTTACCCGGACATCGGAGGAACTGAAAAAAATGCCGCCTGTCGTCACTGCCCAGATTGGCTATTCGTTCTTTGCCTCTGACCCAACGGCTATGACTAAAGTGGTCCGGCAGGTTAATCAGCCCTGCCTGGGCTATAAGATACTGGCGGCAGGCAGGATGTGCGACCGTGACTCTAAAGTCGAGGCGGCGTTTAAGTTCGCCTTTGAACATCTCAAACCCACCGATGGTGTTATCGTCGGCATGTATCCCCGGTATCAAGACCAAATCCGTCAGAACGCTCAATACACAAGAAAGTATGGTGTGCTGCAAGACACTTAGAATATGCTGTTATACTTTCGCTGCTTATTATATTTTCATGGAGAAAAACGATGAGATGTAAACTCTTCGATTTCGTTATTTTACTTGCTGTTTTGGTGACGGGGACCAACTCACTTCAAGGCGGCGACTGGCCTATGTATCGAGCGGACGCGGCACGTACCGGCTATTCGTCCGAACCACTTCCGGACAACCTGGAGCTGCGTTGGATTTACCGGAATCGAACCGCGCCGATGCCAGCCTGGCCGGACTCGTCCCGAATCACGTTTGATTTCGCCTATCAGCCGATTATTGTCGACAATACTGTAATATTTGGAAGCTCTGCTGAAGACAAGGTCGTTGCCATTGACACTGACAGTGGAAAGCTGCGGTGGACGTTTTTCACCGGTGGTCCCGTGCGTTTTGCACCTGTAGCGTGGCACGACCGAATATTTGTCGCCAGTGACGATGGTCATATCTATGCAATCAAGACCGACGACGGCACTCTCCTTTGGAAGCATCGCGGCGGTTTGAACGAGAGAATGTGCATGGGTAACGAGCGCATGATCTCACGTTGGCCGGCACGTGGCGGGCCCGTGGCAATGGATAATATAGTTTACTACGCCGCCGGAATTTGGCCGAGCGATGGTATCTTTCTTCATGCACTGGATGCCCGAACGGGAATAGTACTCTGGACAAACGATAGCACCGGCCGGATGTACATGCCGCAACCGCACGGTGGCGCCAACGCCCACAGTGGTGTCACCCCACAAGGGTATCTGCTGGCTACGAATGACCGCTTGTTCGTTCCCACCGGAAGGGCCGTACCAGCGGCGTTTAGACGCTCCGACGGACAGTTCGAGTACTATCGCTTACAGCAAAACGGATCTATAGGAGGCGCGCGAGCACTGCTTGCCGACCGCTTCGTCATCAATGCCGGCTGTTTCCTGACAAGAGAAAACGGCGATCTGGCTGCTCGTGCAGGACGAGGAGTGTTTGGTGCCTCGCCAGATGGGATTCTGCGATCTACCGGGAAAAAGCTGCTGGCGTATCGCTGGGCAAACATAGAGAAGACTGACCGGAAAGGAAATCTTGTTCGGTACCGGGGACTTGAGAAGTACCGTGAAATTGTCCTGGAAGATGAATCAAAAGAACGCCGCCATGCCGAAAACGTTATTAAGAAGATGCCTGCCCTGGGAGATTTATACAGAATGGAAGTGAGATTCAGCGAAGAATACGAAAACGTATCCAAACAGACCGGTTTGGAACGCACGCTGACACAGGCCAGGCCGGATATTGAAACGCTGGGTTTCGAGGTCGGACCGTTCCTGGCTACGACTTATGAACGACGGTATGAAGTGATCAGCGCTGCCGGAGAAGCAGTGTGCGGCGGGCCGGACATCGTACGGGTAGTGAACCTTGATAATAGTCGCCTTAGATGGTCACACGAAATTGAAGGTAATGCTCTTGGCCTGGCGGCAGGCAACGGCCTGCTCGTCGTATCCACTTCTAATGGTGTCATTTACTGCTTTGGTTCATCAAAAGGTTACCAATCGCAATCAGCTTACCCAGTTCGTAAGGAATCATCGCCTGCCATCCAGTCCAGTGACATCGACTATGCCAAAGCAGCGGAGGAGATTCTCGACAGCGCCCGTATCAAATCAGGTATTTGCATCGATTTGGGTTGCGGAACAGGCGAATTGGCATTGGAACTGGTTAAGCAATCACAGTTGTACGTAATCGGAATCGACTCTAATCCCGCTAAAGTAAATAGAGCACGGCGAATGCTGGATGATGCCGGTATTTACGGAAGCCGGGTAACTATCCACCTTGGGGACCCGCACAAAACACCGTATCCTCGCAATTGTGCGAATCTGATCGTTTCTTCACAGAGCCTTGCCGGTAAGCAAGAGAGCTTAGACAAAGCAGAAATTGAGCGTCTGCAGCGACCATACGGAGGAGTCGTCTGTCTCGGAACACCTGGACAACTCCAAGTTCGGCGTCGTGGTCCGATGAAGGGGGCAGGTCAATGGACACATCAGAACTGCGATGCGGCCAACACCCTTTGCTCGCCAGACAAGCTCGCCAAGGGACCGCTCGAAATGGCGTGGTACCGCGATGGTGTGATCGAGATTGCCGACCGTCATGCGCAGGCTCCGGCGCCGTTGTGCAATAGTGGATATCTGGTGGTAGAAGGTGTAGATGGGATTTGTGCAGTGGATGCGTACAATGGTCATACACTGTGGACATACCCGATTCCCGGAATCCTTGCCGACTGGGACGGCGTTCATCACGACGTCGGCGTCGGTGATACCGGCAGCAACTTTTGCCTGAGCGACGATGCGGTGTTCGTGCGCATCGGCGAGCGATGCCTCAAAATTGAATTGGCAACAGGCAGAAAAATCAATGAGTTTAAGACTCCGGTCAACATATCCGCTCAGGATTGCAATTGGGGCTACATTGCCTACGCTGACGGTTTGCTATTCGGTTCGGTGCTGAATAATGAGCATACTATCAGCCCTCGATACGAAGGCATACGCCTGCGCAATGAATCGGTTTTGTTCTTTGCTCTGGACGCTGATACCGGCCGCTTGAAGTGGAAATATCAACCACAATACTCAGTTCGTAACAACACGATTGCAATTGCTGGCGGCAGGGTCTATCTGATTGACCGGCCTATAGCTCTTGCTGACCGTATTACCGATCCGAAACCTAACAGAAAGCACCTTCCTCTACTCAAACCCGGTGAGCATCCCGGCGGCACTCTTATCGCTATGGACGCTCGTACGGGCTTGATCCTTTGGAGAAACGACCATGATGTTTTCGGGACTCAGGTTGCAGTTAGCGACAAGCATAACGCACTGCTGATGTACTATCAGGCCGTTAAGCACAACTTCTTCAAGCTGCCTTCGGAAATCGGAGGACGAATGGCGGCTTTCGATGTGAAAACAGGGACGCGCTTATGGGACAATAAAGTCGAGCATAAGAGCCGACCGATGATCAACGAAGATGTGATCTACGCAGAGGGCGGCGCCTGGAAGCTGAAAACAGGTGAGCCTGTTCCATGGAATTTCAAGCGTTCCTATGGGTGCGGGCAGATTGCCGGCAGTACGAACATGCTGGTTTTCCGATCGGCTACTCTCGGCTATCTTGACCTGAGACGTAATGCAGGCACCGAGAACTTCGGTGGCATACGACCCAGCTGTTGGTTCAATGCCATAGTCGCCGGAGGCTTGGTCCTCGTGCCTGACGGCTCATCCAAATGCGCTTGCAGTTATCAAATGCGGTCGTGGGTTGCCCTGCAGCAAAAACAGTGAGCCGCACCTGGTTGGCAGGAATGACCTGAGGATTCCCCGAGAATTGGCGGATATACTTTCATACTATAAAATGAAAAACACACTTGTAAAGTGCTATGCGATTGCTATGATAGTACATAGTGTGGCCTATAAGACGTTCAGGCCGAAGGGAAATAGCAATTCCCGGAGTAAATGTATATTCGAAATTAAAACTATTCCGTTAGGAGGAAAACCGTTATGAGCGACATTACTAACAAAACCACGTCACGCCGTGATTTCCTGAAGGACACGGGTCGGATCGCCGCTGCATCAACTTTTATGGCTGCGGCGGCTCCACGTATGTACGCCGGGCAGAGCAACACTATCAAGGTTGCCCTGATAGGCTGTGGCGGCCGGGGTACCGGCGCAGCGGACAACGCCCTGTCCGTCAAGCAAGGACCAATCCAGCTCGTCGCTATGGGCGACGTCTTCGAAAATCGCCTGAACAGCAGTTACGAGAATTTGAATAAAATGCACGCCGATAAGATGAACGTACCCAGGAGTCGCCGTTTCATCGGCTTCGATGCTTACAAGAAGGCGATGGATTGTCTCAGTCCGGGTGATGTCGCGATTTTTGCGACGCCTCCGGCGTTCCGCTGGGTGCATTTCACCTACGCAATCAAGAAGGGCCTCAATGTTTTCATGGAAAAGCCGGTCACCGTTGACGGCCCCACCAGCCGGCGGATGTTCGAGCTCGGCAAGCAGGCAACGGAGAAGAACCTCAAAGTAGGCGTTGGATTGATGTCCCGTCACAGCCGGGCTCTCCAGGAATTGGCCAAGCGCATACATGACGGCGAAATAGGCGACATTATTTTGCAGCGCGCCTACCGGATGCACGGACCAATCGGATTTTTCTCCTCTCTGCCCAAACCGCCCGGCATCAGCGACCTGATGTACCAGATCCAGCGTTTCCACAGCTTCATCTGGGCCAGCGGCGGGAACTTCAGTGACTTTAACATCCACCTGATCGATCACCAATGCTGGATGAAGAACGACTGGCCGGTAAAGGCCCAGGCACTTGGCGGCCGCCATTACCGTCAGAGTCCCGATGGCGTCACTTACGTGGACCAGAATTTCGATACGTATTCTGTGGAATACACCTATGAAGACGGCGCCACGTTTCTCCTGAATGGACGCTGCATTCTGGGCTGCAAGGACATTTACGCCAGCTACGCACATGGCAGCAAAGGCATGGCGGTCGTCTCGAAGAGCGGCGATTGCGGGATGCCCTCCAGCATTCACGAAGGGCAGAAACCGTTACGTTCGAACCTGGTCTGGGAATCGAGAGTCAGGCCGGACGAGCGGAGTCCATATCAAAACGAATGGAACGACCTGGTGGATGCCATTCGAAACGACGTGCCGTATAATGAAACCGAGCGCGGCGTCAAGGCCAGCCTCGTAACGAGCCTTGGCCGGATGGCTGCTCATACAGGCCAGGAAGTTACCTATGAGGAAATCCTTAATTCCGACCACGAGATGGCGCCAGGTCTGGACACGCTGACGGAGAATTCTCGTGCGCCGCTGGTGGCAGATGCCGAGGGCAGATATCCCGTTCCTCAGCCGGGTATCATTAAACAGCGGGAATACTAATTATACGTTAGTGCAAGCTGATTCAAGTATCTTCCGTGTTTAGGTTACGCGGCGCTTTGCTGGTTTCCGTCTTGGCCTGCGGGAAGCACGCGGCCTCCTGCCAGGGGTCTGACGTGGCTTCATATGCCGCACTGGTTTGGATTTGGATTTTTCTGCGGGGTGTGGCTGTACGGAATCGGATTTCGTATAGGCAAAGCCTTCACATTTTTCCGATTTAAGCTCGCGCCCTATGAAGTTTTCAATCTTACGAAGGTACTTCTGCTCATCGTATGAGACAAACGTGATTGCGTCGCCCAAAGCCGTGGCTCGTCCGGTACGGCCAATGCGATGAACGTAGTCTTCGGCAAAGGCGGGCACATCATAGTTGATGACATGCGAGATTCCCTCAATATTGATCCCGCGCGCGGCGATATCGGTTGCGACCATCACCTGAAACTTGCCTCTTTTAAAGCCATCCATTGCCTGCAGACGCTGTCCCTGCGTGCGGCCGGAGTGGATAGCTACCGATACAACGCCGGCCCGCTTGAGCCGCCGGTTGATCTTGTCCGCTCCGTGTTTGGTCCGGGAGAAGACCAGCACGCTGTACATCTGCGGGTCGCTGAGTATGTGTATGAGAAGGTCCATTTTCTGTTCCTTGCGAACCGGATAAATATGTTGTGTAATCGTCTCGATGGGATTGCGCGGCCGGCCTATCTGAATCATTTTCGGAGACCTCTGCATCTCGGCGGCCAGCGATTTTACCTCCTTCGAGATGGTGGCTGAAAAGAGCATTGTCTGGCGTTTTTTGTCGGGCAAAGCCCTCACAATTTTTTTAACGTCGTTGATGAATCCCATATCCAGCATGCGGTCGGCTTCATCGAGCACGAGCACTTCAATATGCCTGAGGTCTATCGTGCCCCGCTCCATGTGATCCATCAATCGTCCGGGCGTGGCCACAACAATGTCAACACCGCGTTTGAGCGCATTGAGCTGACTCTTGATATTGACGCCCCCGTAAACCGCCAGAGTACGAATATCCACGAATCGACCGTAGCCTTTTATCGCATTTTCAATCTGCAGCGCCAGCTCGCGCGTCGGTGTGAGGATGAGCGACTTGACAATGCGCTTTTTCGACGGCGGTTCGTGGCTGAGGCGATCTAAAATTGGCAAGACAAAAGCCGCGGTTTTTCCCGTTCCGGTCTGTGCGCAGCCGATAATGTCCAAGCCTTCGACTGCGGCGGGAATCGCCTCGGATTGAATTTCAGTTGGAGCGGTATAGCCGGTGGCAAGAATACCGCGGAGAAGCGGGTCTGAAAGACCAAAAGTTGTAAATGACATTAAATAATCCTAAAAAATACAATATTCAAACTAACTCAAGCATAAAGATTCATCGGAATCGCCATGCATAAACCTCTCTTTCGAGAGCACGGGTAAAACAAGTGGAATGATACGGAAAGTAGGTCTTGAGGCGGATTCGGGATTATCCAGAGTGATTTTGCTCCAAGGCTTCGCTACGCGATCATTACAATTCAATATATTTCTGACTGCTATTATATGGGTTAATACTGCGGAGGCAAGCATAATGTTCTCCCATTGCAAATAAAACTCTCCGGAGCGTTTGATGATCCTTCGACCTTGCTCAGGACTTGCGCTTTGCTCCAGTTGGCTTAAATTGGGTTTGTTTGGCTTTGAAATTGGCTT
>JACNGQ010000132.1 GCA_014384025.1 Planctomycetota bacterium
AAGGCTGCCTCGCAAGGGAGGGAACGAAAAGGAATGACCGCTTGCGTCAAAACTGAATATATGACTTGTCATTCCTGCGGAAGCAGGAATCCAGAAACTATAACCGTGTATTGTAATACACTATTTTTAGGAGATTAGAACCATGGAAACTGAACTGAAAAAACTGAAGAAAGTCAGTGTTTTGGTCTGTTGCGTGAGTTTGCTGTTGGTTGGGTTGGCAAGCGCAAGCGCTGCTGAAAAAGAGGGAAGTGTTTTGGAGCGGGTAAAGGCGATCAAGGACCCTGAATTGGCGCAACTTCTTCAAGTAGCCTTGGAAAATTTGTCTGAGGACGCAGCAATAACAAGGCCCGAACTGGTCCGGCGGGTGACGGAAGCGTACGCGCAAATTAGACTCTTGGATATCCAGATTGCGGATATAGACAAGAAAATTGAGTTTTCCAAGACAAGCGAGGTGGTCCGGGAAAACTTGATGCTGACAAGAGCAAAACTCGAAGCTGAGCGTATGACACAATTGGCCAAGCTCAGGGAGGCCATGTACGTCGAGCCAAGATACGCTTTCGGGCGCATACCTATAGATAAGCTCAATAGCTGGCTTGACTTGCAGCTCGACGGCAGGATTGTCGGCGTGATCGAATACTCCAGGCCCTATTATGAAGATATACGACGTAATAAGACAAGCACGCGGCGCACATTTTGGTTCGGGCAAAAGCCGGAGCAGATTGCCGAGACCATTCCCCAGACGATTGCGTGGCTAAAAACCTTGATAACACAAATAACAGACAAGGGCCAACTGCCTTTGCGAATCGACATCTTCAGAAACGTGGGCGGTATTAAACGTTCCAAAGAGATGTACAGCCAGGTCAAACAGTTGGTTAAAGACGCGAAGCTCGAGATGGAAGTTGACGTACGCCTGAATAAGGACTTCCGTCCGAATACCCGTAGTTGGAACTTATCATTAAGTCAGGGCAATGTATATATTGATGGAGAACCCACAGCTCGGGACGTAGAAGGTGCCGTCGCGTATCTTATGCACTATCTAAGCCAACTGAATACGGTGCTATGGCCCTATGAATTCCATATAACGGTATTAGACCAGGAAAGTAAACCTCTGGTCAAAGACTTAAAAGATGCCCTTCAAGAAGCCGCTAAAGAGGCAGGAGTCGAAGAGCTTCTTGAAATTGAACAAGAAGAATCTATATCGCCTCTGAATGGCTGGCTGGCGTTAGACGTTATGGGTGATTCTGTTCGCGTGAGCAAATGCTCAAAGCCTTATTATCAAGAGCCACATGTCAAGGCATACCATCCAGTTAAGCAAATGATGTCCGGACCAGAGGCGATTGAGTACGTAAAAGATTTCGTAAAAACCGGAAGCAACCTTCCTTTGCGCGTCGATATCCACAGAAATACCGCTGGCAGTAAACCTTCGGAAGACCTATGCAACCAGCTTAAGAAAATGGTTATAGATGCAAACCTCGAAAACGAGGTCAATGTGAACCTGGGTGACATACGTCGGAACGTCAGGGATAATACCTGGATATTAAAGCAGGGCAAATTCTACTATGATTATGGGCCGGGAAATGTGCTCGGCGGAGAGGACTGGATATTCACTCACATGAGAAGCTGTGTTCTAACAAGACCGGGCCAATTGCCTATGAAAGCACATATAGAATTCGACGCTGAAAGCAAAGAGGCGGCCACAAATATTGTCGAAGATATCCAAAAACTTGCGAAAGAGTTTGGGGTAGAACACCTTCTTGAAGTAGAACTGAAAGAAATGGAGCCTAAATAACAGACGAAGGTGGCCATTTAGAATATGGTGTTTGAAGGCAGAAGGGCAGGCCGATGCGCCTGCCCTTTCATTATGATCACAGATGCCCTAAAGCGGAGGTGTACTGAACCAAAACGGCCAGGCACCCCTTCCAACAGTATGACCTCACAGCTTTTTGCCGCTCGAGGGTACACTCCTCTGAGGGCCTACAGATAATATGAAATGTCGCAGTCGCGGCTCTTTTACTGGAAGTCGAACAGTGACTGGGTCTTTACCATTGTCACCTGGTCGGGATAGGCGGCGAAGGTGTGGATGTGCAGTTCGGTGCGTCTGGCCTCGAAATCGACGTAGCAGAACGGCTGAAGCCTGCTCGTTTGCTGCTCGGGGAACTTAACGAACACGCCGCGATTTCGCGCGAAGCGTTCGAGGTCGGTATGGCTCTGCCGATACAGACTGGGACTCATCTTCTCGATCTGGAAATCGGTCATATAGCTAACGCCCTTGCTCAGAGTGCACTTATGACGCCGCGGGCCGCGGAATTGAAAACGCTCAATTAGCCCGCGATGCGGCAACATCTGGCCCGGCGCGCTTACCACTTCCGTCAGGCAGGAGTCGCCGGCAAAAACGCTCACGACGTGAGTGCACCCTGTCACCCAGATAATGGCCTCGTACTTCTCAGTCTTCAACTGCCGCTGCGAGTAGATCTGGAAGAGCTCCGGGTGCAGGGGTCTTTGAAAAAGGCTGAAAGTTAATTCGTCAATTGCAACATTGATATGAGGTGTTTCCATAAACGCCTAATCCCAAATCAAACTATCGGCTTCGATTATGTCGTTATTATACAAAAATTCCGCCTCTATTTCAAGCTTATTCTCAGTACTGATAACGCCGAAACATGCGCTTATAGGACGATTATCTTGCAAGCTTAGAAGCCTAAAAGACTAACGGCGATCAGATTTTTTGCCGGAAAGCCCCAAAAACTTTAGCCGATTTGCGTCTATTGCTGCTGAAAGAAAACCGCGTTTATAATAGTGGCAATGATGTCGTAGAAGGCGTGGGTTCCCGCCGTGATTCCGAAGCCGCGAATCGCAAATAGAATTGCAAAGTAAATACCGGCCATGATCCGAAAACTAAACCTCGTCCAATCGAACGGATCTCCCGGATTTACTTGCCCGCTGAAGAAGTCTATGTGGTGGTGGGCACTGAACAATGCCGCCGAAATGAGCACTGCCAACACTATCGAATTCCTGTGGTCCAATCTGAAAAGGTCTTGAAATAGCAGCATCAGAACGCAGATCAAAATCAACCGGAAAACAAGCTCCTCGTAAATCCCGGCGCCTATCGCCGTGGCAATGTTGGCAAGCCAATACTTCCAGCCCGTAACGGCGCCGCTCTCGCCCGCGCTCGCCGACAGACGAACGACCGTGCCCGCAGGACCCTCCCCAATCTCCTGATTCTGTGTCCCGGCGGAACCGCCGTCAAACAAAGCAACCCCGCCCTGAGGTTGGCCGAGACTATTGATGAATAGAACTAAAACAAGCAGAGGCACGGCAAGGAGCACGCATTCTACGACCATCCGCCCCATATCGCCAAGCCAAACGCGCCATCGCTTGCCTGAGGCCAATTGCAGCGCTATCAGAATCACCACAATTGCCAAAGGAGGGGCGCCCCACGAAAACTTGCCCCCAAAGCCCAGAGACGTCAGACATCTCTTGACCCATACAAAAGTATCGACGAGCACCGGGGCCCCAAGATCCGGAACTCTCTCCAGAACGGCAGTGTTGCTGAAGATGACTACGATTTCGTAAAAGACGATTAGAGGCAGCAAAAAGACTATGGCATAAACCGGGCGGCTCGTGCGCTCGAGGTAGGAGTCCTGTGCAAAATTGAACAACTGACTCACGCTCGACTTATCTTTACCTTTCGCTCGCTTTTTCTTTGTCTTTTTCGGCACTTTTGCCCCTGAAGGCCGGGAAATTGGTTGACCGGACAGCCTGAATTTCGCAGAGTTTACTCCAGCCAAGCTCAAATTACAATAGGTAATAATATGAACCAAGAATTAGCAAATGTAATAAAGATATATTAATCTCTCCATTTATGATTGAAGATATGAATAT
>JACNGQ010000401.1 GCA_014384025.1 Planctomycetota bacterium
AATCCTTACGCTGAAAGATTTGTGAAATCTGTAAAATCCGAATGTTTGGACTATATGATACTGTCTTCGGTTGATCAGCTTGAATATGTCCTTCGGCAATACTGCATGTATTATCATCACGAAAGGATTCATCAATCCATTGGCAGAATAATCGAACCTATGCATAAGATTGACAATAGTGGTGAGATCGCCTGCGTTGAACGTCTTGGCGGACTGCTGAAATCCTACCACAGATTGGCTGCCTAAGAAATCTGGACAGCTTCGATGTGTTTATCGAAACAGCATATGCGTTTCGGGTGCCCCCAAGTCAATTTCAACGACTTCCGAGCAAGATCCAAACGCAAATCATGATTCCATCGCTTAATTGCGGACGAGAATATCACTATTAACTTGCCAACGAACAAGGGTTTAAATCCTGATCAGTATTTGCACTGGACCAGCAAACTTTGCGAAATAGCGTAAGAGAGAGATTTGGTCATGGAGATGACGCAATTTTATCTCACCAATCTCGGCTCTTGATTCTTGGTGATCCAAGTAGTAGTTGCACAATGTTTTTATGGTCAGCCCAGAATGTGCATATTTTGATCTAGGCGGCTTACCGGAGTGTAAGTAAGCAGCTTGCTCTAAGTAACGTTTCAAAGCCGTTTTCTTATCACTGCCGAAATAATAAAGCTTGCCCCTAATTTTCTTGCAATACTGGCCAGTTGGATGTAAAGTGAGCGGGAATTTGTCAGAACGTGTTTTTCTTTTGAAATCTGATTTTGCCATGACTAGTATCCTCAGTTACAAATGATACAAAGCAAAAAATATACAAGCTATGTTGATTGTAGTCGAGGTTGTAGAAAATGTAAAGGAGAAATTGTAGATATTTTATAAACTCTTTTAATTAAAGTATTTGGAGCAGTGGCAGAGTGGTTGATCGCGACGGTCTTGAAAACCGTTTTACCGAAAGGTAACGGGGGTTCGAATCCCTCCTGCTCCGTTAGGCAAGGTTACTTGATAGGGAACCTTTCGAACCACTGGACACATCTCATTCGTTTGATAAGAAGGAGACAGAATATGAAATTCAGAAAGAACTTATCGCTGATAATGTTAATTTGCTGCATCATGAGCACAACGTATGCCAAAAATGAAGAATCATTTGAAACGGCACGTAAATCAGCAAAGATAGCCGGCTATTCCCTGAGCAAGACTCAGCGATGGCTACATGAGGTGGCACTAAAGCGAATTGACCCGGCAACAGGCCTGTACATCGCAGATGACAATTGGAACTATCGCGACACCGCCGCCGACTGCTATCCCTTCCTGACATGGGCGGCATTTATACTTGACTCCGAAGCGCTGAATGGCCCTGTCCGAAGTGTTCTTCATGCTGAACAAAAACTCTGCAATCATCTTGACCGAATACCCGTCTCCTACGACTACAAGAACAACAGGAAGATTGACCTAAGCTACGATGAGATGATCTTTCAGGCATCTGAGTACGTAAAAGATGGCCTTATTGCGATTATCGAGGTTACAGGCAAAGACGAGTGGTTCGAGCGGATGAAGGGCATTGAAGAGGATATATGGAAGCATGCCAGGTATGATACCCCATACGGCAAAATCCCTTCCATGAACGTCGAGGTAAATGGAGAACAGATTCAGGCGCTGGTCCGGCTTTACACCATGACAGGCCAAAAGAAATTTCTTGATTGGGCCGAACGTCTGGCCGACTACTATCTGCTTGCCGGCAATTTTGTTCCTACGCGCCTCCGCGACCACGGATGTGAGATAATTGGCGGGCTCGGACTTCTGCTGGGCGTCGAATCAGAACACAATCCTCAAAAGGCAAAGATATATCAGCCGCTAATAAAGAAAATGCTCGACGAAATTCTCACACGTGGTACCAACGAAGACGGCATAATGTTCGATACTCTGGACAAGCCCGACAGTCGCTTGTCCGATGGCTGGGGCTACAACTACGTCACCTACCTTTGCTACGACATGGTCGCGGACAGGCCGGTGTACCGGAATCTGATTGTGCAGACCCTTGCTAATCTCGAAAAAACGAAATACAAAAACTATCGGTGGGAAGGCGACTCAATTGACGGTTTCGCCGACTCGATTGAAGGCGGACTATACATCATGAACCGATACCCCGTCCCCGAAGCGCTGGCCTGGGCCGATAGTGAGATGGCCGCGAATGTCGTCTATTCCGACAAGCCTCTTGCTACAGCGCCCTTGTGGGGCACGATGAAGTTACAGGCCAACGGCGTTCGGACAACACTGATACACGCATTGATGCATACCCGAGGATTGATTGCACGGCCATGGCGAAAAGATCTTACGCTTGGCGCAAGCGAAACCAAAGATGGCCTTGCCGTCGTGATAAAAGCCGCCGAGAATTGGGCGGGAAGGCTGGTTTTCGACATTCCGCGTCACCGTCAATACATGGGCTTTAAACATGACTGGCCGAGAATGAATACCATGCCCGAATGGTTCACCGTGGAACCCGACAAGAAGTACATTGTAAAAAATCTTACCAATGGAACTGAGAAAACCTATACAGGAAAGCAGCTCCACAAAGGACTACCCGTTGAGTTAAAAGATGACCAGGAAACACTTCTGCTAATAAAATAGTAATTGTACGGTCTTGGTTTACCGGTTATACAAAAGGAAAGGAGGCTTCTCAATATGAAGTCACGTTGGTTAAGAATAACACTTCTGGCTATTATCTGTGGTTGCACTGCCTGTATAATGGGCCAGAGAGCTTCTATCAAACGCTCCCCGGCAGATATGGAGGCAGACAGAACAGCTTTACGGGAAGATTTTCTGAAGCTTCGTTTCGGCCTGTTCCTTCACTTTAACATGGCTACTTATGTAAATCGCGAATGGGCAAACGGATACGAAGACCCCGCTCTTTTCAGGCCCGACAAACTGAATTGTGAGCAATGGGCCGAGGTTGCCCGTGATGCCGGCATGAAATATGCCGTGCTGACCGTAAAGCATACCGGCGGCTGGTGTCTCTGGAACAGTGACCATACCAAACACGACATTAGCAGCTTCATCAACTACAAAAACGGCAAGGGAGACATCGTCCGTGAGTTTGTCAACGCTTTCCGTTCCCGCGGTCTCAAAATCGGGTTTTACTATTGTTTCCCCGGTGATTTCTCGAATCCCGGACACGGCAGCATAGTTCCCGAAGGCCAACCGGATCTTCACGGACTACCCCCCGAGGCCGCCGGAGACTACATCGGATTCATCAAGAAACAATTGACGGAACTACTCACCAACTACGGCACCATCGACCTGCTGTGGATCGACCAGTATAGCAATAAGTACACAAGATCCCGCTGGCACGAAATTCAGACACACGTCAAATCGTTACAACCGCGATGCCTGCTTATCGGCAACAACGCCCACAACCTCAGGGATTCCGACGTGTACAGTTGTGAATTTCCCTGGGACTCTAAGGGTATGCCGCCCGAAGGTAGCACAATACCTGCAGAGGTGTGCGATAAAATCTCGCGTACATGGTTCTGGAACACAACCGATGGCCCTGAATACACAAAAGACGCAGCCGAAATCGTCAGGATGCTCAGGCTCTGTAACAAGAGAAATGCCAATTACCTTCTCAATGTCCCTCCGGATAGGAATGGCCTGATATCCGGCTTACACCTGAAGCATATGCAGGAGGTCACCGCATTGTTGAGTGCGAACAAAAGCAAAATGGATAGAAAATAATGCAACTCTTTCAGGTTGGCAGGAAAACCCTCCCTGCAAAATGGCTGCTTATCCTGAAACCTTACGGATTGGCGGCTCCGGGCGATGGTGCAGAGGCAATCCAGTTGTCGGAATCGTTACCGTAATCGGATGAAACTTTCCGAGTAAGTGACTCACCGCCGCCATTTGGGGCTGTCGGCCAGTAGTCAACTCCATCGGCGGAATTCTCAGGATGAACACCATCACTGTAAGTGACTCTGTCAACACGAATATAACCAAGTGTGCCGGACTCATCAACGTCACCCGGCATCGAAAGCTCTAATCTCTCGCCGGCATTGTTCAAACTGCCGCCGTATGGGCCGAGAATATTCTCAACAGGGACAGCCGGATACCGCCAGGCAAACGCCTCCGGGTCTTTGACCACCAAGAAATAACCGCCGGCAGGTATTGTAATGGGAACATCTTCAGGGAAGGTAAAATCAATACCATCGGTAAACTTCCACGGCTGAGCAGTCTCAAAATTATATAAAGAGACAGGTTCATTGCTGATGTTGTGAAGCTCAATATATTCGTACTGGTCATTCGTATATGAGCCGCCAACCGGCCAGGATGGATTATACATAATCTCATTGATAGCTATCGGGCCGACCTTCGGATAAGCATTTTCAGAACCCGGAGTGTTCTCAGACATCGGTACAAAGTTATAGTTGCCGGTGCTGGGCTTATAGTGCCGGCCAAATGATACGCCGGTCTCTGAGCCGCCGAAATCCTCTACCTCCCTATAGCCGGTCAAAAGACCGCCTTCGGCGGAGCTTAGATACAACTGTTCACCGTTTTCACTCAGGGCAAATGGCTGATAAGCTCCCGGGGCAGACAGATTATTGAAATGCTGGTCTTCGTAGAAAACAATATAACCATCCGGAGCAATTATTGTCCCCGGGGCAATCCGGTATTTGGCTAAATCGGAACTGCTGTCGCTGAGGAACCAGCCGCCAATGTCTATAGCAGTGCCGGTGGTATTATGCAGCTCTATCCAGTCCGCAGCATCGGCGTGCGAATGAGCCAGCACCTCATTAATAACTACTGCGCCGGGGTTGGGGACAATACCGCTGTCATCTTCACCCGGCGAACCGCTGAGATATGCACTCCCACGCCATGAGTCTTTTTCGTTCCAGCCTAATGGTTCGGTGTTGTCAGGGTCTATCACAGTCAATGAGAAACCGTCTCCATCGGTAATCGAGCGCCAGCCGTCCTTGTAGTCGAAGTCCAGAATAGTTTGGCCGACAGCGTCTTCCAGTTTTATTCGCTCTCCGCCATCATTTAATCTGCCGGAGTATTGACCTGCTATATTAAAGGCTGTGCCGTACCTTGTTTCAAAGGCTTGGCGGTCCTGAACGACTACGACATATTCATTGGGTGCAAGCTCCATATTCGGGAAGGTAAAATCAATCCCGTTCGTGAACTTAACCAGATTCAGATTAATAGTTTCGCCCCCGATGTTCTGAAGCTCAATGTACTCGGTGTTCGGATCGGCAGGATTATACATAAACTCCGTGATACGAAGGTTTTCCATTACTGGGTCTATGGCGAAGGTCGCCTCGTTGAGGGCGCTCCAAACTCCTCCGTTCAATACCCGCGACTTAATATGGACACTGTTGTTCAGTATGATTGGCCCGTGATATTGGAGCACACCGGGTGAAGTTTCAATGTCACCGGGAGGACTGCTTTTTGAGACAACCACTTCTGCCGATATCAAAAAGTCACTGCTGGTAGTCCTTTGATTAAGGCCGTGTATAGCTAATATATTTTCACCGCTGCGCAGGGTGTCCAAAAACGATGAGACATTGAAATTCTCGAACACCACTGCCGCCGAATCGGTATTCTGAACCGAGGCACTGGAATTCCACTCGGGTGTACCGATGAAATTACGTCGGGCTATTTCAGTGCCGTTAAGATAAGCGACAAAACCGTCATCGTACCGAATTTTAAATGTCATAATGTCGAATCCGGCCAGATCATTACTGTTAATTTCAAAAGGAATACGGATATAACAACTGGTATTCCTGTTGTACATTTCTTCCTGCACATCAAGACTTATATAGTTCTGATAACCGGAGCTTCTTTCGTAGCCGACACCGCCCGGACTTCCGACACTAACCGACCAAAATGAGTCATCGAAAGGTTGTCCACCCTTCCAGTTATTGCTGATAGACCTTTTCGGAACAAGAACTCTCTTTTCAGCATCCTCAGCCACCAGCGTAGTACTCGTAATACCCCCCGGCTGGGATGTTCCCGCCAAACGCGGGTCGGAGCCGTCGAGTGTGTACCGTATTGTACCCGCCGAAGAATTCATCGAAAGCAAATTGTCCCTTGTGATATGTCCCCCGTGCATATATGAGCCATTGACATAAAATACCGGCGCACTTACATTGGGATAGAGACCCGCGTTACGGAGCTGCTGCAAAACTACATCAGACCGCTGAGGAAGATAGTAATTCAAAATCCAGTCCCGCCCGGCTCGCCCGTCGTTATAATTATGGTCACTGTCATACCATTCCTCTAATGTTAACGGCCGGTTGTGATGCTGGTCCCCCCAGCGTGCCGACTCGGCTACAATGGCCCTTTCAACTCCCGCCGCCAGGTTGGCATAACGCATGATTAAAGATTCCGGCGTTAAAACTCCTCCGTTGAAAAAGAATTTATGGATACGGTCGGCAAAAAGCAGCCTGTATTCTGCATTCTGAACGAGAGATTGATGCGGCACCCCCGCCTGCGAGAAATTATTATTCAAAGCGTTCTTGTTGAGCGGTGAGCGGCCAAGATTGTTACCGATGGTATTTTCATAATCCCAGCAGTAAAACTTAAAGCCCGTACTGCTGTCCGACCGATCTCGGCCGGCCCACCAGTTCTTCCACGGCCAGTCCCAGTTGCCCCCCCAGAGGTTTACAATCAGATAGTCAACATAGTTTGTAACATCGAGCAGATTTGGATAAGCCGGATTCGCCGTACCGTCCGGATTGTTACCCTGAAGCTCCTGATAAACCTCATTAGAGTTCGCCGCCTGCCGGCACTTCGCAATCATCTGGTTCCACGCCGTCATGTCCCCCTCGTTAGCCGCATTATCATGAATCGCGTCCCAGTCGTCCCTTTCACCTCCATAGTAGCTGGCGGAAAAGGCATTGTCCGGCCTTTCAACCGGATTATAAAGCCCCCAGTAAATCCCGTTTATGTACAGATGCACAAACATCCCGTGTGCACTGGCGTTGCCCGTAGCCCGCTGCAGCTCGCGCCCGAACTCGTCCCGCGTGTACTGTTCGGTATATCTGGCATCACTCCACGAATAGCCGTCGTTGGCGCCGGCCCGAAGAACAATCGTATCAAAGCTATCGGCTGCGTCCTCACCAAACAACGGATACTCCAGCTTACTCGGCCCATAAATCCCCTTGAACAATAGACGCAAAGAATGCTTTTTTGTTCCGCTGTGTTGCCGAAAATAACCGCCCTGAATGCGAATCCCACAGCTAATCTGAAAACCCTCCCGACCATCCGGATAGAACAGTTCCACCGACGCCGGTCGTTCCCAGTTGATTCCATGACTGGTGGAATTGGTATAAATTCCACCGCTGCCAAACATATCGTCGATGTTCATAGATATCGACATCGTGGGAAGTGACTTCAGGTCATCCCGAATCGTTCTCGCATAGACGCCGCCGAACAAATCCTCTCTGCTCTGCCCGATCACATCCCGATCCATTCCATAGTCCGGACTCGTCCCGCCCCACGAACTCGGAAATCCTGCTTCAAGCGTCGCCTGACGGTCCTGAACAATCACGTCGTCGAGAAAAATATAAGTCTGGGCTGCCCCATTAGTCGTCTTCCAGCCGGGCTTGACTGCTTTTGCCCGCAGACAGGTAGTTTTATTGATGGCTATAGGATTAGTATAAACTATCTCTCCTGCATTCCTCCCGCCGTGATCTTCTTGATAATAATATGGATCACTCCCATCGAGCGTATAATAGATAACAGCGCCATCGGTTTCGGTCGCTATCGTGACCAAAAATGGCGCATCATAAAAGCCCCGTTTATGGCTGAATTCCACCTCGGACACCTCGCCATAATAAGCATTATTATTTTGCCTTCCCGGGCTGGGAACATCAAAGAAACGCCAGTTGTCACCGGCATCAGGGTAGCGGCCGTAGGAAATATCGGCAGTCTGCTCACCAAAAACGACACTATCAATTAAAGTACTGCCGTCATTTTCAAACAGGCCAATCTCCTCACCGCTCGCACTAAGCTTAAAGTTCGCATGCAGCCCGCTGTCAGCAATATCATTGTCCGCCCATATTAACAGATACCCCCTAGCACTAATGGTAATTGTCGCCGGTTTCCCGTCAGGAATTCTCCACTTGGTCGGTGCGGACAGATTGTCCGTAAGATACAATCCCCCTATATCGATAGCATCATTTCCATAGTTATATATTTCGATCCAGTCCTCATATTGGCCCTGTGGGTCCCGAATCTCACTGCTGTTTGACGCCATGAACTCATTGATTACCAAAGGCACTTCTGCACTATAGACATCTTCAACCGGAAGAAAACCTACAACAAATAAGCCCAGCGCCAGGATAAGCAATAGATTCTTCACACTTCTAAGTATTGTATTTCCCCTTCCTCTTCTCATATACTGTATTTCAGTTTTGTTAGACTTTGAGTCTATAGTGAAGACGCAAACAAATAAAACTGTAACTTTATTATAGCAAAAATCAAAAAACGAATCAAGACTGAAACCGCCATGTATTGAGAACGTAAAATAAGACCGCTTAAACTCCCCCTGTTATGGTATTTAACGTCGGCCTGACCCGCCGTATTTTCAATGCACGTCAATACCATAGAATCTTCTTCTATTTTGTTGCCGCGACCACCTTTATCGGGATGGCTGGAAAAATACCCATCGAATAACGTTGTATCTGATTTGAGACTGTGCCGTCTTTCTTTTTGGGTCTGTATTCCCTGAAAGCCTCGATAATAAGATTGTCCCCAAAGCCGATTTGCACGGCATCCCTCTCTGCCTTCAACTGAAACGCCAGGCCATCGGCCACAACGCTCACATTGCCGATTGTCAGTCCTTCAGGTGGCTCACGTAGTTCAAGCTTCATCTCCTTCAAGGCCGCTCCTCTCCGCGTTTTTATCCTTACGTCGGCCCAGCCGCCCGCGGGAATCCGGATGGGGCTGCCGCCGACAATTTCTACTGGAGGTGTACGCCACTGGGCTTTCTGTACAAATACTATGAATTCCTTCGCAGGTACAAGGTGCCGGTATAGAAAAGCCTGCATAACATCATCTGCGCCAAAGACCGGATGACTTACCGTCTGCCCGCCGATCCGGACGCGGCCTTCTAATTGAAGGGCAACTGGCCGACCGGGCGTATTAGCCGGTGCCGTCAGGGTCATGCGGACACTATCGCGCCCGCCGGGAATCAGGCCGCCATTCAGCTTAAAGCCGTAGGTATCTTTCAATACAACTTCTATATCACCGTCGAATCCGTCCTTCCTCAACGCATGCACGCTTATCGGAACAATACCACCTGCCAGCATGCTTATGCTCGACGGTGTCACTCGCAGCGAAAAATCGCCCTGCGGCGCAGTGATGCGCAGGCGATAGCCATATGCATCCCCTCCATGGTTTTGCGAATCGGCCAGATGAACATAGTACTTTCCGTCCTGTGGCAGCTTGGCCATCAGATAAGAATCTGCATGGTGTGTAAGCAGGCCCATCATATTCGTATGCAGGTGACTTTCCTTGAGAGCATAATCATCATTCCATTCCAGCACCTTGCCTGATGCATCTGTCAATCGTAAAAGTGAGTCCAAAGGAGAATTCAACCGCCTGCCATAGACTTCCGCCACTACCTCATCCCCCGCACGTCCATTCAGCCGGAATACATCGACATCACCGGGCCGGTCAATCCGGCCGTTAATAATTGTCGGCATGGCAATATTCTGCGCGCTCCCTATCGTATCGTTGGTTTCGGTTTCAGTGCATTCGGGCAGTGTATCTACCGCATAAGCAATGGAATTGGAAAGCTGTTTTCCTTTACTGTAGGCCGTCTGCCGGATACAGTCGCCGCCGGGCCCGGTGTCCAAAACTAAACTGGTCTCGGGAAGGTTCCAGCCTGAAACTAAAGCTTCGGTTTTAACTCCCTCTTTACCACCTAACGGGAAAGTCTGCGTGATAAAGGGGCGCTCGCTCACCGCAATACGATAAACAAAATCCTCCCGTCCGCGATATATGGAATCGCGAATCTCCAGCTCGTATTCAGCGTCTCTCGGAACCTCGTAAAAAAGGACCGGATCGGGATTAAAACGGTAATCGTCCGCAAAGGCTAATTCCCTGCCCACGGCATCATATAGAGTCAGCGTCGCCTGAAACCAGCCCGGAACAGCATCGGCAAGATATGGAATCAGGCTCCGGGCATGCGCTTCAATTACAAGCTTTTGTCCCCTGCTCGCACGAAAACGGAACCGGTCAACGTCACCCGGCATTACCTGTCCGTTAAACAATACAGGCAGCTCATGGGCCTTGCCCCCCGGCAGATTAGGAACCCTCAATAAATTCGGCAGCTCTTGATAAGCCTCCTTGTTATTGGGTTCCAGTTCAAGAACTTCCGGAAGCATACCCACCTGAAAGACCACGGGATTGGTCAGGGCTGTCTTGGTCCCGAGCCTAAGTTCCCGTTCGCCAGGCTCCGCATCAGGATCGATAACAACTTCAATCAGCACCGTCTCGGCAAGCTGCCTGTTCATCTGCAGTTTAGTCCTCGGAAAGAACAGAACATTCGTAATATGAGCCAGCTCTCGAATGCTTTTATCTTCCAGGCCAAACAATAAAGGATGGTCCGGCAGTTTTACTTCCTCTTTCTTCTCAGCGCCTTCCTTCTTAGCCGCCTCAGCTTTTTCCTTGGCCTTTTGTTCGGATAACCTTCTCGCACTAATGTAACTATTACTGCTTCCGCCGGACATTTCAGATAAACGTTGGTCCCGGATTTCTTTCATTCGCTCCTGGAGCAGCTCGCGTTGTTCTTTCTGTATATTTCTGGTTGGCCTGATATATTTGACGACAGAACCATGGACGCCTTTACTTGAAACATATACATTAGTGACACCCCTAAGAACCTGCCCCCCTGCCGTTATCGTGATGACCGTGCCCTGCTGCCCGCCGCTGGGATAAAGATAACCGATATGCGGTTCATTATTTTTCGTCTGGCCATACGCACTCGCAGCACATACTGCCAAAATTAAAAAAATAAGCTTTCGAATATTCGACATCATTTTACTCGTACGTTTACACAATCTCTCTAAGCCGGCCGCCGCTTTCCTCCGTTGAAGGCATCACCTTTAAGTCCATTCCACGCGGATTTGGCAGCGGGCCGTCCGGGTCGATACCGAGCAGCTCATACATACTGCCGAGCAGGTCCTCCGGATATACTGGACGGTCCGTCACTTCCATGCCTTTTTCATCCGAAGCCCCGACGACATGGCCGCCCTTGAATCCTCCACCGGCAACCAAAGCACTGAAGCATTTGCCGTAATGCGACCGGCCGCCGTTCCAGGGCGACTCCCACTGGATTTTCGGGCCTCGTCCAAACTCACCGCTCCACCAGATAATCGTACTATCAAGCAGGCCGCGTTCTGATAAATCCTGCAGCAGCGTAGCCATACCGGCATCCATTTCCGGCAGCTTGCGCCGCATAGTTTCAAAATGCTGTTTGTGCGTGTCCCAGCCCTTGTAGTTAATTGTAATGTAGGGCACACCTTGTTCGACCAGCCGGCGTGCCATCAGGCAGGATTGGCCGAATGTGTTCCGCCCGTACTTCTCTCGAACTTCGTCTTTTTCCGTTGATAAATCGAACAGCTTCCGCCCGTCACCGAACATAATGTCATAAGCATTTTTTTCGCATTGGTCGAGCTCCTTAAAGTGCGGATTTTGTGGCATGGCCTGGCCGAGCGAATCAAGGTCATGCAGCAATTGACGCCGGCTTCGCTGACGGTCGTCCGAAATACCTTTTGCAACAATCCCCTCAACCTCGAAGACGGATCTATTGGGATCGCCGCCGGTCGCAAATGGTTTGTACAGCGGCCCAAGAAAACCCGCCTCGGAAAAACGCCCCTGAGGCTGGGTCAAAACTACATACGGCGGCACAAGCCCCTTATAACCATTTTCTTTTCCCTTAAACCGTGACACAACCGCGCCCACACAGGGATAAACCAGCCGGTCGGGTTGGCGCCCGGTCTGCACTATATAAGATGCCGTTTCATGCCCGTTATTGCCGTGCGTCATACTGCGGATAATGGAATACTTGTCGGCTTGCTGCGCCAACAGCGGCAGCATTTCGCAAATTCGGATGCCGCCCACGTTAGTAGCAATCGGCTTCTTATAAGGACCGCAATAATCGTTACCCGCATCCGGCTTCGGGTCAAACGTGTCCAGATGACACGGGCCGCCCCACATCCATATCTGAATGACCGACTTGGCCTTGGCTCGCAGAGCCGCAGACCGCGCCGGCCGGCTTAAAGAGCCGGTCAATGCCAGCCCCGCCGCCCCCAGAAGTCCCCTTCGCAGCGCTTCGCGCCGAGTAATGTAATCTGTAATTTGTTGCTTTTCCATATGACCATTTCCTGACTTTTCATCGGATATCCAAAAGGGCTCTCATCCGACCGGCTCAATGCCGGTATAGAAATTCCTTGCTGTTGATTAACGCCCAGGCCAAATCATTCACGCCCTGCCTTGTGCCCATCCCCTTGGTTTCGAAATATTTTTCCGCTGCGGCTAATTCGGCCTGCATCGGATAACGTGACAGAATGTTCAGATAAATCATGCCGATCAGCACATCACGCTTTCCTTTGGAAGCCTTGATTAGTCCGTTCAACCGCTTGCTGCGTTCGATCTTGGTTTGAACATGGCTCGAATTCAGCAGGTGCAGCCTCTGAGCGTCCGAAGGCTGATTGTTGCGTTCGGATTCCATCCCCGTATCGCGAGATGGACGCCCGAACATTTCGAGAAACTGGCTGCTGATACTCCCGTCCGCTAACTCGATTGTTCGATTCTCTTCCGGAATAAAAGTAAAAGGTTCCGGAATCGGGCTTGAATAACTCTCCTGCGTTCCGGAAATCCAGCACAGCGCATCGACCAGCACTTCCGCTTCGAGTCGGCGCACCGGATAACATGCAAACATCGCCTCAGTATCAGGATGGCTGCTTCGCGGAATCGAAGATTGCTGATATGTGCACGAATTAAGAATCAGGCTGTAAATATAACGCAGGTCATACCCGGAATCCACTAATTCTTTTTCCAGATATTCCAGAAGCCTGGGATTGACAGCCGGATTATCAGGCCGGATATCGTCCGGCTCGTGAATAATCCCACGACCAAGAAGCCAGGCCCAGACACGATTCACGATATTCCGCGCAAACCATGGATTGCCCCGGCTTGTCAACCAATCGGCAAAGACCACCCGGGGGTCCTCGCCCGCCTTAATCTCAACTGCCACTCCATCGGGGAAAACCGCTCTCAAAGGCTCCGTCGCTTCCGGATCTAAGTAAACGATTTCTTCTTTCCACTCGGCCGTACCCTTATAAGCAACTCGCGAAAAGAATGCCTCCATACCGGCTCGCCTGGCCTCGGGCCATTGATCCGGGCGAACCCCCATAAAAGTCAGCGATACCGCCCCCGCGATGGCCGAAGGTTCCTGCCCCTGAATCGCACGATAAAAATTTACCTGCGGCACACGAAAATTACTCCCGCTCGATGTCAGCAGTTCACGCGCAAATTTATCATAAGGAATGTTGTCCCGCAGGCAATCATGAATCCAGCGATGATACGCCTGCACCGCATTTGGCCAAAGATTAATCGGAAACTCCGCCTTGACTCGCAGCAGGTCACACCACTTCAGCGACCAGTAATCGGCAAACTCTTCCCGCTTCAGAAGTCTGTTAATCAATGTCGCTCGCTTATGTGGACTGCGGTTCTCCAAAAAACTGCGGACCTCCTCAGGCTCCGGCAGAGAACCGTTCACATCCAGATACACTCTCCGGATAAAAACCTCATCCGAGCACAAATTCGCTGGTTGAATGCCCTCCCTGCGTAAAGTCTTCATCACAAGGCCATCGATCTGGCTGTTGTTTATACCCGTGTAAGTGTTATTGGTTTCAAGTTGTCCGAATGGCATCGCCGGCTCCGCTCGTCGCCTCGGCTCAGAACGCCGCCGAGCACGCCCAAAAACAGGAGCGCACACAAAAAGCAAAAGTAAAACAACTATGGAGATTTTTTTCAGTACTCGGGCCTTTTGCATAAACCAACACATCCAATATCAACGACAATTAAGCACTCATTGGCTTAATCCTTTATGATAACAGAACCACGTTCGAATTTCAACTGTTTCCTGCTCAAACTGCCAAAGAGTTATCTCCTGAGTTAGAGCAATTTGATTGATGAAGAAAATAAAGAAATCTGATATGATAGAGCTATAGGCCTAAAAATCCGGATGTTTTATAAGGAGATATTAAAAAATGCCCTCCAAAATACTGATAGAAGTTTGTTGTGGTTCGGTGGATGATGCCGTTGAAGCCGCCAAAGGCCATGCGGACAGAATCGAACTTAATTCTTCACTCTTCTTCGGAGGCCTCACACCGTCACTCGGCTCGATAATCGAAGCCAAAAGAAGATTGAACATCCCCGTAATGGTCATGATTCGCCCGAGAGCAGGCGGATTTTGCTATACCCAGGCGGAAATGGCGGTAATGCTGAACGATGCTAAATTGGCCCTTGAATATGGTTCTGACGGCCTGGTCTTTGGGATACTCACCGAAGACGGCTCCATCGATACCGAGCGCTGCCGACAAATCATCGAACTCGCCCGCGGCCGTCAAACTGTTTTCCACCGCGCCTTCGATGTCACTCCAGATCCGATGAAAGCACTTGACCAACTGATAGCCCTTGGCTTCACACGAATTCTCACCAGCGGCCAGCAAAAGTCCGTCCCCGAAGGAATTGAACTTATCAAAAAACTGATAACCTGCGCCGCCGGAAGAATCGAAATCTTACCCGGCGGAGGAATCAGACCTCATAATGTCCGCTCAATCATAGCCCAGACAGGTACAAACCAGGTCCATCTATCGGCATTTGGCCAACGGCTCGATAAATCAACACTCCACCGCCCCCAAATAACCTTCGGCGGCGCCCTCCACCCACCGGAAGACCGATACGACCTCATCGACAGCACCACCATTCAATCAATTTCCGACTTACTGAATCCCTAATCCCAATAATGTTGTCATCCTCGCATGTCGTTAGCGGGGCCCCAGCATCAATAATCAATGAAAAACACCTGCCCCACCGTTTATTCTATACACAATACAACATACACAATACGCAATACGAATTGTCATTGCGATGAGGCCATAGGCTGACGTGGCAATCTTCATTACAATAGTAAATAGTCGATAGTAAATATTAAATCGAAAGGGCCTGCCCCACCATTATTTCATTTGCCGCAACACTTTTTGTATTTAAATCCACTCCCTCATAATCCGCAGGTACTCGCGGCAGGTTTCTTGAATGTCGGGATCGCCGGGATGCTGGTCCTGCTCGATGGAAGCGAAGCCGTTGAAGCCGACCTGCTTGAGGGCCGTGATAATTGCCTCGATGTCCATCACACCCCGGCCGAATGCTGGGAACTGTCGCATCATGCCGTCGATATCGCGCATGTGCACGTTCATCAGGTGCTTGCCCACTTTGTAAATCGCGACCGCAGGGTATTCCCGCTGGAGCAGCGTCCAGCCCGCGTCAAGGTTGTAGCCCAGATCATCGTCGCGAATCTGGTCCCACAGCAGCAGGAACGACGCTGCATCAGGGACCAGGCAATGTGTATGCTGCTCGATGGAGAACTTCAGACCGTGGGCTTTCGCCCGTGACAGGCAGGCTTTGGTGGTCTCCACGTAGGCATTCCACACCCGGTCCCAATCGAATCCTTCCGCAATGTCGATGTGATACTTCTGGCCTGGTTTGGGCTTGGCGATCTCGTAGTAGCGAGGCAGATACTCCGTCGGTCCTTTCAGCTCGCGAGCCCAGGGAGCTACGATATTGATGATCGGCGCGCCCAGCTCTTTCCCGATTTGACAGCCGGCTTCGAAGTAGGCAAGTGCCTGCTCACGAGCGGCTCGATCCGTGCTTGAGAGGTCCTCGACTACCGGCTGGAAGAGGACAAACTGCGACACACGTAATTTGTTCCGCCGGAGCTTTCGGTTGAGCCGGGCGATCCGGGCGCCCGTCCAGAATTCCTTGAGGTCTCTGCGTGCCGTAACGATCAATTCCACCCCGTCGAATCCCAGCTCACCGATGACATCCAGGGCCGGCTCAGGGTCCGCGGCGGGGCCAAGACTGTGAAAACACCAGCTCAGGCAGCCAACTTGGGGCTTGCCTTGCGGGCGCGACTGAATTTCTGCTGCCGTCGCGGAAAGTGACAGTCCGGAAGCTGCGATCGCGGCGGTCTGGATAAACTGGCGTCGATTCAAATCATGTCGAGTCTTCATAATTCTACTCCTTCTTGTTATGGCAGGTGGTGACAATGCCACCCGTTGTTTCTTTTTCCCACACCGAGCTTGCAGACTGAACGGCCTTTGCCATTTGTATCTTCCTTTAATGTCCGAACTCAGCAAGGCTGCAGAACAACTCGCTCCTATATCATACCATCGTACTGCCAACAATCAACAATCAAAGCACAGATTCTATGTCATTTCGACCGAAGTGGAGAAATCTATTTAAAATAATTGCCATTCTGAGCGTAGTGAAGAATCTCAATCCTCTACTCAAAATTCAACACTCAAAACTAAATTTCGTCCCCCCTATGAGGGGACAAAGGGGCCACTCTATTTTCATGATTTCTGTCACACATCTTCCATGGAGGGGAACAAAAGGGGCCCCCTCCACTTTTCTGCCACTATCATCAATAATCAATCGAAAAATCACTCCTTACTTCTTATACTCCTCAGCATGTTCTTTACAAAGCCACAAATAATGTCCTTCCGGCGTCAATACCTTTTTCAATCCTCCCCATTCCTGCTTCGCGTCCACCTCATCTAACAGTTTCCGCAATGCCCTCAGTTCCATACCTTCAAGCCGCTCTGCCTTTCCTCCTGCTACGAACTTGTCTCGAGTTTATCCCCGGGTGCTGCTAACTTGACTCGCAACAGGGGAGTGTGTGCTTCTCTGCTTTCTGAGTTTACCCTCGATGTTAGCTTACTTGCTTTTGTGTCGGGGGCCGGGGGCGACAATCTTCAACTTTGCTATTTACATTTTTACTTTTAATTTCTCTTATGCTATTTCATTAATAATGTCACCCTCATAAGCTTCAACTAAGTTCTCTTGTTCTTAGATAGGTCTATCCATTTTTTATATTCAAGTTTAAGTTTCTTCATATCCAAACCTCTCAAATTTGCTTCTTCGAGGAAATGTGTAAATCCGCGAAAAAATTCACCCATTTGTACTTTAGAAATTTTTGGGCCTCCCTTAAGAAGATAGGGTTCCATAAGCTTTAGGAAGCGCACTCCATGTTTTATAACTGATTTGTCCGTTAAAGTTTCCAGGTATCGATTTGCTTGGTAGTTTCGTCTCCATGCTTCTTGCCTTGAAATATATTTCTTGTTTGCTTCCTCAAATTCTTTCAATGAGACAAAATCATAGTCGTTGATTTTTCTTGGTTTTGAAGTAAAGAAAGGCATATCATTAAAAAACGCCCAATTAGCTCGCAATCTATCATACAATTCTGGCAAATAAGAATATTTCTCTGCGTTAGGACCTTCCAGAATAATTGAAGGAATCAATTGAGTCCTTGACTTATCCTTAATAATATAATTCTCAATTATTATCCAAACACTTGTAACATGTCTATATTGTGTCTGTGAGTGAATATCTTTTTTCGTGAGTAGTTGGCTTATTCTGTTTGCTATGACTTCTGGCGACAGAATATTGATTTCTTGATTCAGAAAGATAAGGAGTCCACTTGCCTCATTGCAGTGAAATAGCTTCTTAGTTGATTCTATTTGTTTGTTTGCTTTTTTGAAAGAATTCTCTATTGAACGACTTAATTTATAAAATAGTTTTTCAGAAATGATATTACCATCAGGCAGGTTCTTAAGAATTTTAGAAACTTCCATTTCTCCATAAAACTCAGGAAATTCATTCCTGTTTCTGTGTTTCTTTAATTCCTTGTGAACTTTATACTCTGGATCAACTTGAAGGGATTTTAGTTCAACTATTGTTCTTCTGTTATCGAGAAGATAGTCTGCCTTCTTATTTTCAATCTTATTTTGGGATAATTCGAGTTCATCAATAGCTTCTGCGAATTGCAATTGCGACATAAATTTCTTAAACCTTTGTACAAGAGAGTTTTCCATTTAATCCCACTTTATATCTTTCTAATGTAGTATTTCTGATCTCAGTTCGCTCTAATTTGAATTTATACACCGCTTCGAGGCTTATACATTATCTATTGTGCCCGTTTTTGAATAAATTTTAGTATTTTAATTTTTAAATCATAAGAGACTAATTGACCGATTACTTGCTTTTGGCTTTGGTCCATAAAATGTGGGTAGAATTTTTCCTCAACTCTCAAAGGTATTGGCAAAGATTTTCCACAATCACAATGCGATGAGATAATAACAAAATCTTCAATTGTAGGTTGAATTTTGCAATTGGATATATTGCATTTATTGCATATAACTTTTTCTTCTCGCATAAAATATTCTAATGTTTTTGTGATCTTGTTCCTTCGTACTGGGTGTATCCTTATTAGAATCTTATTCTCCAATAAACGTCCTAAGCCTGCAAAAAATAGATGTGTTTTATCTAAACCCCTCGAAGAAGCGTAACCCTCTTCAAAGTACTCAAATTCAGAAAATTGCTTCTGACAAATACTCTTAAAATGTTCTTCAATATTTGTCGTAAACTTAACGAAATTATAATACATTCTTGAGACATAAGTCAGAACATTAGGTATAAAGCACTTTACATCATTAAATGTATAAAAAAAAGCGAAATATGCATGAATCCACCAATCATTATGAATAGACAAATCATGAAATCTATGAATCAAAAATTTTCTTTTATCGCAAATATCATTAATCCATTCTTCGTTTGCCTTTAGTATTTCAACAAACTCATTGTCGATATTTTTATAATCATAGAAATAATGCTTTAATGATTGAAAATCAAGTGGTCTATCGAGGTCACGCAAATCTTCGTTTTTGCGACCATATTTAAATGATTGTTTATAATAAAATGGAATAAAGAAAGAAATATCATCCAATAGTATTTTTATGATAGTAAAGAATAACAATAAGTCATTTCCTAAACCAAAGTCATTTTTGACTAATTGAAATTTATAAGGGCTTTTTCGGTCTTTCGAATTAAAAGAAATATGAAAATGTCTAGCGATAGAATCCAATAATCGATGTAATCGAATAAAATTTCTATCAAAAGAGCCCTTGCATGTTTCAAATCTTTTCTTTCTAAAACTTAAGTCAAATGGTTTAGAGGAATCCTTGTTGAAAATATCTAATTTACTGACACTGCTATTTAGTCTGTGAAGCGGATAAAAATGTCTGAAATTTCTTAGATATGTATTTATCGTCATAATAAATTAGAATAAAGCTCAACAAAGAGCGTTTCGTACACTGTCTTACATGAATTGAATAGATGTATTAATCCCCAAAACATCCATTCCCATTAAAATATCTCTTTTCTCTGCAAACCTCTCAAAAACTGAGAAACTACCACCAAAAATTTTATCCCGTTAGATAACCTTTTGTATCTAAGCGGGGCAACAAAATCAACCACAAACTTGCCCCGTTAGATAAAGCAGTCTATCTAATCGGGGTTCACCCAAAATCCACATTAATCATCGTAGTGATCACTTTAAACAAGACCCGTTTTAACCGGCTTCACTAATGGGATCCCATTCTATTGGGAACCCGGCGGATAAGGCCAAGCCTTTCTCAGAAGCTTGCTTCGAGGAAAGGTAGGGCCAAAGACGCCAAAGCCGGCTGAAAAACTACTCTTAATCCGTGCTAATCCGCGTTAATCCGTGGTTAAATATTATTGAATTCTCTGAGACCTCTGAGTCCTCTGTGGCAAAAAATCGGTCCAAAACGCACACTATAAAAAACAAAAATATAAATTTTCAAAATTTTTTATCTCCTTTTCTCATATACACTTATACTGATTCACTCATCATAAAACCCTCATTTTTCGACTCAAAACTGCCCACTCGTCTAATTATAGAGGCAGTGTCTTGCCCCGTTAGAGTGCCTTATACTCTAATGGGGTTTTTCTGCCTCCGACAAGGAGTTTTGAATTTGAGATATTTAGGCATGGTTCAGAACAGGGTAACACTTTTCTATGCTCCACAAGTTACCATTTTCTCCGCAACTCCTGTTTTGATAGAGTGTTATGATTGTTCATGGCCATTGCACCAGCTTGAAAAGTGTTACCTTTGGGCATATGAAATTGAACCAG
>JACNGQ010000295.1 GCA_014384025.1 Planctomycetota bacterium
AAGCCAATTCAAACCCAATTCAAACCCAATTTAACCCAAAACAAACCCAATTTAAGCCAATTCAAACCCAAAACAAACCCAAACAAACCCAATCACCACCGAGTCTGTCAACTCGCAAGCCTATGATAAAACCACTAAGTTTGAGCACTTTCCCATTTACTTCACCGGCCTCAAAATGTATAATATTAGATAAGATGTTAAGCTCAAGTCCTCACAAATTATTACTGCTGATATTGTATATTGCAATTTGCCTTTGCACCGGCTGTGCCTTCAATCCAATAACCGGCCAGCAGGAACTCATGCTCTTTCCGGAAAAGCAGGACCTTGAAATAGGCCAGCATTATGCCCCTGAGATAGAAAAGGAATTAGGCGGGAAAATCGAAGATGAGGACCTGCAGAAATATATTGACCGTGTAGGCCAGAAAATCGCCCGCATCAGTCACCGGCCAGACTGGGAATATCATTACGTCGCGGTCAACGACAAATCGATTAACGCCTCAGCCTTGCCCGGCGGATATATCTTCATCACTAAGGGAATGCTCGAAAAACTTCAGTCCGAGGCACAGTTAGCCGCGATACTGGCCCACGAAACAGCACACGTCGTCGCACGGGACACATCGAACGCCATAAGCAATCAAATCGGAATCGGTCTCTTACTTGCCGCAGCCACTTCCGGCCAGGCTTCCGGAGCCGTTATGACCGCCGCAGAGCTCTCACGCAGAATTATTGGCCTGAGATACAGCAGACAGGATGAACGCGAGGCGGACATTGCAGGCCTGGATTATATGATTGTCGCCGGATACAATCCTTATGGAATCATCGAGACTATGCAGATGCTCGAAGAACAGCGAAAAGAAACAGTGGTCGAATTCCTCTCAAGCCACCCTCCGCCTGCAAATCGCATTGCATATTTGTCACAAAGAATTAAAACAAAAATTCATGACCTTGATGGCTTGAATATCGGAAAACAGCAATACAGCAAAACCGTCCTCGACCGGCTGATAACCCGGGACTAACCACCCACTGCGAACAGTGCAGGAAAAGCATAGTTAAGAAATTCCAACAATAAGCCAATAGTAAATAAAAAAGCCCATCACCATTCTGGATTGGGCCTTATAAAATCATTTACGTTTTTACAATATCAAAAGATGATCCGCGCACAGGACGAAAACACAGTACAGACAAAATCTTTATCACTCTTGCCTAAAAGCCATTCTCTGGCCTCACACGTGCGATTACATCGCTATCGCTCGTTATCCGCCCGACATCTCCCTCTTTCTGGCGTTTCTGATCTCTTCTGTTGCGCTCTGCTTGCATTTCGGACAGCGATCAGGAAAATCGTTCGGAACCGCACCGCTCCTGAAAACATTTCCGCAAGCTGCATTTTGACATTTTTCGGCCTTGTAAATACTCGGCTCCCCGCACTTTTCACAAGTCAGCGCCGGTGCAGTTGGCGCCATCGGGTTTGCATTAGCGGTAACAAACTTAAAGTATTCCTTCAGACTCATCTCAGACGTGGCATTACAACTCTTATTCATGCATATAACCCAGGTCATCTCCTCGTCCGAAATATCATCGATCGTACCGCCTCCGCCGCCTCCCCCAAAAAATACCGCGCCCGCCACACCAAGGCACACGACAATGACGAGGATCATAACCAATTTTTTCTTACTCTCTTCCATATCAGTTTCTCCAAAACAATCAAACTAACAATACGTTATCAAGCTTACGTCAACAAACTATTATTAATTGCATTACTTGTCAAATGCATTTTCAATTATTTATCGGCATCTCAAACAGCATCTCTCCCGTAAGCCCCGGCGCCATCTGCAGCACCTTGGCCGGCTCCTCCGGAAAACCCGTCCTCGCCGAAAGATAAGCCGATTCGATAACCGCCATATCCTGCAGATTCTCGCCGCCGCTGCTGCACAGCTTGTTTGTATCCGGCGACAATATACTCATAGCAAAATTCTTCAGTTGTTCTCTCATACAGAAATATTCATCATCAGCGTATTTCAGCACCTCGATTGCCTGTCCGAGGCCGTCACAAAGCGTTACCTTCTTGTCACTTACCGTTAAAATTGTATCCTTCCCATAAAGCTTTATATATTCCTCTTTAGGTCCGGTCCCCGGCCGCCTTGATGCCACAAGGTTGCCGGTAAATACATCACTGAATTTCATCGTTACGACCGAAGTATCTTCCGTCAGATACAGTCGCTGCTGCTTGTCCTGAGCATTGTTCGTTCCAAGTGAATAAACCTGCTGAGGCAGCCCGAAATTATTGACCATCTGATCAATCACCCAGTAACCGTTATGCAGCAGCACCCCGCCGCCGGCCAGTTTCGGATCAGTTTGCCAGCCGGGATAGGACCCATCGCCGACGATGCAAAAAGCAGTCATCAGAAAAGCATGCTCTATCCTGCCCTGCTGCAGAAAATCTCGCAAAGCAAGAAAACTCCGGGCAAAACGCCTCGGATTACCAATAGCAAACTTTATATCCTGCTCTTCACCCAGCCGTACAAATTCAACAGCCTCTTCAAAATCCCTCGCCGCCGGAGCCAGCTTGAATATATTGAACTTCTTTTTCATCGCCATCCGGACATATTCATCGCAGCTATGAATGCCCGCCGCAACCAGCAGGCAATCGAGCTGATTCTGGATTATCAACTGTCGGTAATCATCGTAGGCGGCGCATTGGCACTGACCGGCAATTTTTTCGGCAAGGCTGGTATCCTTGTCCGCAACCGCCTGAATCTCAAAATAATCCACCCCCTTCAAAGCTTCGAGCAGAAGCTCCCCCCTGCCGGTAAGGCCAAGTACCGCTGTTTTTAATTTACCTTTGCTCATCCTGAGAAAATACCCATATATTCCGTTAAATCTGTAAAATGTACGAAACACACTCAACAATCGCCTCAATTTTACATCCTCCCGGTAAAAATAGAAACTACTAAAAGATTTCTTTTTGGCTTTTCTCCATTGATGGATTCTGTTAAACGTTTGATGACACAGGCCGGATAGAGCCAAGCCGGTCTGCCTTTGCGGACTGCGAAATTGGGTTTGTTTGGGTTTGTTTTGGGTTTGAATTGGCTTAAATTGGGTTTGTTTTGGCTTTAATTGGGTTTGAATTGGCTTTGTTTTTTCGCCCGGTGAGCGGGGGGAAATCTCGTATCTACCTGTCAGAAAAGAGCTTATGCTCATTTTGTCATTTCCAAAATTGGCTTTGTTTTGCATAAAAAGCTTATAAATTCGTACGTAAGAATTCGTAGAGATTTGATAATCATTAGTGAGTAGCCGCTGGTATTTTGTCATTAGTATATGGTATATAGTCATAAGATTTCCTTAACAGACCCCCGATTGCGAGGTTCTGTTATAGGTTTCATTTGGGCTGTCGAGCCTAAGACCTTGCCACGCTGTGGCTTATGACTTGCATACTCTGATGCGTGCGTTGAACTTCTGCCCAACAGGTGTATATTATACCATATTTTGCGTAAAAAATCAAATGGAATAAATAAAAAAGTCCAAGACTTGACGCAGTCAAGTTCAAAGTGAACTAAAGTGACTAAAGTGAACTAAAGTTGGGTGGTTGATCCGTTCGACTTCGCTTCCTTCGACACTTCGACCCATTCCCGTTCGACAGGCTCAGGGTAAACTCTTTTGCTCAGGGCAAAATGCTCCGCTCAGGACAAGTTTTTGCTGGTTTTTGAAATAAGAAATATTTCAGATTCGTTATATTTCATTCTTTTTAATCGTGTGAACATGTAATATAGTATGCCAGTTCCCTCCACTGCGGTCGGGATGACCATATAATATGGTCATTTTGGTGGTATTTTTTGGTTTTTGAGAGGCTATGTTACGAGGGACGAGTGGGGAAAGACGAGGGA
>JACNGQ010000293.1 GCA_014384025.1 Planctomycetota bacterium
GCACCCGGTGCGATAAACTGTTTGGAGAATCCCAGATAGAGATAGCTATGGAAGCCAGCGCTGGTGAAAAATGAAAGCAAGTCATGCGAAAAAAATGGCTGAGCAGGCCTTTAATAAGCTGGCCGAATCAGTGGAAGCTGGTAAAAGTGAAAAGCTTACAGCGTATTTGAAAGCTATGGCCAGATTTCATAACTACAGCCTGGGCAATGCAATTTTGATTAGCTTTCAGAGGCCGGATGCAACGCACGTGGCCGGTTTTAGAACCTGGCAGAAGCTCGGCAGGTACGTCAAGGCAGGCTCTAAGGGAATAGCTATAATGGCGCCGATTGTCTGGCGAAAAAGGGTTGTAGGCACAAAAGAGCAGGAAGATGATGACAAAATGGCTGTAGTGTTCAGGACAGCGTATGTTTTCGATATAAACCAGACTGAAGGTAAGCCATTGCCGGAATTTGCCCGTGTTCGCGGCGATCCTGCTGATTACATACATAGACTCAAAGAGTTTATTTCAGGCCAGGGTATAAAGCTTGAATATAGCGAGAAGCTCGGTTCCGCTGATGGTGTTTCATGTGGCAGGATGATAAAGGTTAAGAAGGGTTTAACTGCTGCCGAGACATTCTCGGTTCTGGTTCATGAATTGAGCCACGAGCTTTTACACAGGGACAAAGATAAAATTAGCAGTGACAGGAATATTCGTGAGATTGAGGCAGAAGCAGTATCGTTTGTGGTATCGGAAGCGATTGGACTGTGTACCGGTACCGCTTCATCGGACTATGTCCAGATTTACAACGGCGATAAGAAAAAACTCTTGGAATCTCTCGAAAGAATCCAGAAAACAGCTTCAAGGATTTTAAGTGCTGTTATGGCCGACAAAAAAGAGTACACAGCCACCATTGAAGAACAGCGTTCTACGGCTCAGGCTGCTTAGGTATCAGAAAGGGCCCAACCCCGGAAAATGGGTCAAATAGATCTGCATTTGGAGATTTTCGGCGTGGCCAGTACATTGCAAGTGACAGAGGACGAGAATGGTCAGTAACCATAGTATATTGTTTTGAACCATCAGGATAGGAAGATGCGATAGAGTAAAGTAAATCTTCATTAACGTCGCCTTCTCTGCCGATGCCGATGCACTCCAGGGTCGCATATTCCCTTAACTTCTCGGCTATTGCCTCCGGCCCTGTGCTTATATCATGTCCACCATCACTTAGTAAAAGCACATGCCCATCGTTACGGTCCTTATTGATAATATCAAAAGCCTTTTGTAGTCCTGCCGTTATGTTTGTGCCCGGCATAACACTTGCGGTATATATAGAAAAGTTGAATGTGGGAAGGTAGTAGTTTTTTGTATAAACAGAACTAATTGGAATCACAGCTGTTTTTCCAAATACTATGACACTTATTTTTGATTGTGGTTCGTCACAGCCCAGTCTTTTAATAAAGGCTTCGGTGATCTTTATAGCAACTTCCAGACGGGAGGATTTAGAAGCTGCGTTTCGCATGGATTGTGAAATATCTATTACGGCAATCCTGTCACCAGGAGAGCCAGCAGCAGAGCCGCCTTTATGAAACTTTCCGGTAAAATGGCCAAGTTTTCCTTTGGCCCGTCTCAAAGAGCCGCCTAAGTGATATATGAAATTTGGTTTATACATTTATAAACTCCTCGAATTTGATTTGGTGGATTTACGTTTGCTTTTTGTCCTTACTGTTTTTGGGGCAATAGACTCTTGGTGCGAAGAAAGTATCTTTTCAGTTTTCCCGTCCATATGAATCCATTTGGCATTCGGGGCGGTTTTCACCTCTTTTTCTTTATCTCCTGCTCCCAGAAAGGCCTCCCTGCTGCACTGGACACAGGATTTGAGAGGATGGGTTTTTGCAGTGAGTGTTTTAGCTGTTAGCTGGTCGTAATGGGCATAATCCCAGTCGCCGAACTGTTCGCCGTGGACCAGGGCCAGTAAGGCGGCAATCCCTAATTGGGAGATTACGGCATTGAGGTTGGCAACCGAAGGGGTCGCTGTTGCTCGATGCCCGATGACGTATCCTCTGGCCGTATGCACTGCCGCACGTTCATCGTCCATCAGTTCAAGTGCCGCAGCAGAAGGATCGAAACCGCCGCAGCATACAAGGCAGGCGTTACTGCCGGGCAATACTACACGTACCTGGCCGGCAGCTGAGACCTCGTTGTTATTAACTATTATGCCGCAGCCTAAATCTATCATGGGAATCGTGTACCGGATGGATAGATCGTTACAGAACTTTCTGACCCCATCGCCATCGGGGGCGCAGATGATTACCGAGGCTGCTGCTATTCGCTTAACCACTGCATTTTCAGTTACCGAACATGGATAAGGATAGAACCGGACGGCAGGATTTTTTCGTCCGGCGTATTGTGCCGCTACCGTTGCTTTCGGACTGCCGACATGTTCAGGGAAGGCGTATGGGATACGGGGCAGATTCGAATCTTCGATGATATCCGGGTCTATCCCCGCAATCCAGCCTTCTGTGCCGACTCCGATTGAAACGAGGGACTCAACTATCCGGCTGCCGTTGCCGCCGAGACCTGCAACGGCGACCTTCAAGCGGCTTAGATTTAACTGGTCCCATCCCGGAATCATCACCTGGCGGTTATAGCGAGGGTCGTTTTCAGTGTAAACGGCTTTTGCCTCACCGGTTTTTCTGGTCTCTATTCTTCGGCCAAGGATTTCGATAGTATCAATTTTACGATAGCCGTTTAAAGACCTGTCGTAAATAACCGCATCATGGGCGGTAAGTGCGCTGTCAAAGACGATCATCGCATGGGTCATCGGGGTTGGAAATTTATCGCAGATAAATTTGGCGTTCTTAGTCGCTTCTGACTCATCTATACAGCTAAATCGCGGGACATCCGAAAAAGGATGGGTATGTATGTCAAGTATACCGAGCTTTCGCTGTTGTGCGATCATGTAAACAAGCGACTGAAAATTGTGTGTAGGAGCTACGCCTGCGTGGCGTTGCATACTTAAGTCATTGTCATCCGGAAAGAATATATCCTGGACAAGAAGAGAAGTGCCATCGGCAGTTTTTGCCTGCCTGAACAATCCGAAGGCAAATTGTTCGTTTTTCTGATCTTCAAGAAAGGTTTTTTGCAATGTATCAAAGACAGAACGTGTAAATCTTACACTGACTTTTTGGCCAAGTGCCGATGATTGTATCTGTTTTATCGTTTTCATTTTTATTTATTCCTCATCTATTTTTGTTGGTGGATTAGTTAAATCGGTACGAACCATTTCCATTAATTTTATCAGGTTGCCTCTGTTTGGGTCCCAATCTATCGAATGGTAACAGAACCATCCCCACTCGCCCAAATCGGCGACAGTTCTTTTGTATACATCCTCCAATTTTTTCTCTCTAAATCGCAGATCCGGGGGCACACAAATATGAGTGTCTACTCCAGGTGGGCTGCAGGGATAGTCATCGGGGATTTCCACAAGGATATCGATGTGAGAATGATTGAATCCAGGCGGCAGCCTGAAATCATGCACAATCACATACTTGTAGTCAGATAGTATCGAGAGTGGGTAAACGGTCGAGAGATCTCGCAGGTGGTGGTCTAATGTCATGCTATATCTGCTCATATTTATTAGCCCCTTACATGAATATCCATCCCGATAAGATGCTGGCCGGGATTAACACATAAATTCCCATTTGGATTAACAACATGGTTGCTTCCGTCCTGGCTCATCATGACCAGGGTTTTGTTGGCCGGTGTGTTTGCAGCTTTTAGTATTTCGTTCACCGAGACCGAACCGTCAGGGTTGGTAGGGACTTTGCATGTTTTGCCGTCAACCATTAACTGTCTCATTTTTAATTTCCTTTCCAAAAAAAGTGCTTATTGTTTTATGACAATA
>JACNGQ010000090.1 GCA_014384025.1 Planctomycetota bacterium
ATTTACGATCGATGGTTTGCTAATCCCCGATTACGACATTCGGGGACAATTTTGACTTGGCTTTCTGGCCGGTTACTTCGCCTGCTGGCGCGTTACTTCGCTTTCTAGCGATTTCCGTTAGCCTGCTGGCTAATATATGCCCCCGACAGGGAAGCAGGTGAGCTACTATCGAGGGTAAACTACCCTCCGTTGGCTTTCCAGCCAACTGTGGGTATTATACCATATTTTTAGCGAAAAATCAACGGAAAACGAAAAAAAACTCCATGACTTGCCACTGTGTTCCTTATGCTCGTAAATCGTTATTTAGAAGGGAGATAAAAATTTTATTTTTGTTTTTAACAGTGAGCGTTTTTGACTGAAAAGTGGGTGTAAAAAACACACCAAGTACAAAGTAATAAGGCAAAAGGACAAAAGAAAAAAAGAATTAGCCGGCTTGGTGTTCTTGTCAGGATTTGCTTGTAAAGCGAACTTTGCTGCAAATACCTGCCTTCATCCACCGGACAGCTTGATGCTGTCCACTTATGATTAAGCCAGCTGTCTATTTAGAGACGGATTTCACAGAGGGAAAAAGATTTATCAAGTTGACTTTTACGTGCTTTTGACGTATTTTGTCAGGCCAGAACGAGATCCCTGCGAGATATGCTTTTACCTATCTCAATATTTAAGGAGATATTTATATGGAGATGTTCGAGAAAATCACGATTCGATGTTTTGTTCTCGGGATGGGGCTGGTATTTATCTGGTTTCTGCTGTGTCTTGATAGCTCAAACTTGATATTTAAGACTCATTCAAAGTGGTTCGGGATATCAATAATTCAGTTAAAGATTATCCATTACTACGGCCTGATGTTTACCAAAGTCTGTTGCTTTGTGTTTTGTTTGATTCCGTATATCGCGTGTAAATGGGCAGGGAAGAAGTCGGGAGTTGTTGACTGTGACTTGGGGTAGGAGATAAGAGAGGCTATTTTTTAATCAACATTTGACCGGCTGGATACGCCTATTAAGTAAAAACTCGTATTAATATATTTGGGTACAAGAGATGAAAACGTCGGGAATTGTGGGATTTTTTGTGAGAAGAATTTGTCATGGGAAAAGTTTCTAAAAGCGAGAATTCATATTGTCCTTTGGCACAAGTGGATAGGAGACTAGAAGACGTCCGTCTTGCATGGATTGAGACACAGAAGAACTACAACGAGCCAGATGAATTCAGAAGAAAGTTGAATGAATGTGTAACAACACTGCGAAGCGTTACATTTGTCCTACAGAAGCACAAGAAAGTAATACCAGATTTTGAAGCATGGTATGAAAAGTGGCAAAAGAGCATGCGAGACGATGATGTCATGGTGTGGTTGGTCCGCGCACGGAACTACATTGTAAAGGAAGGAGACCTGAAGACACTGAGTGTCGCCAACGCCACAGTAACCCTAGATTGGGGAATGAGTATACACCAAAAGTTACTTGTTGATCCTTTCCTAAGCACCTCACTAATTGCACAGATGATCAGAGAGTCGATTCCGATTGAGAAGGAGAAGACTGACTCTGCACTTCTGGAAGTTGAGAGACGGTGGGTAGATGCTCAGTTGCCAGACTATGAAGTGTTAGATGCTCTTTCTTACTGCTACAGTTTCATTGCTAAACTACTGAAGGATGCGCATGCGCAGGTAGGGATTCGCGGATGGTGCCCTTATATGAAGGCACGAGGGATAATTGAAATTGATCAGAAGCGTATCGAGCATTTGGGTGGGCGACCACCTTGCATGGTAGCTACCCGAGGAATGAGAACTGTGATGATGAAGTTATCAACGGGAGAAGAATTTTCTCTAATGACTTATTCGAAGGCGTTCGATCAGAAAGATGCAGAAAAGGCGGCTAAGCATTACGGTGTTGACACAGATGTGGAGCTATTCAAGAAAGAACCACGAGATCTTCGTAAGGAAGCTGAATATTGGTTCAGTATGGCTAAAGTCATCTTAACCAAGGATGGATATCATATTCCAATGCTCATTCTTGGTCCGCCGAATCCGGAACTAGTGCAATTGGTGCTGGAGGATCACGTCGATAAACATGTTATGTGGGGGCGAGTTGCTGATCGTGTAGAGGTATCAGGAGCGGAATGGTTCATGTTCATTGGTGAAATATGGCTCCGGGTACCCGAAGAGAAGCTTAATCCAACGAGTTATTCATACAAACCGAGAGAGGCCCTGAGACTAATAGCAGCTTCCAATGATGGAGGATTTGTTTCTATTTGCGCAGAGTTCAAGCGTGAGGGAAATTCTATCCATTTTCTCAAAGAAAATCTTAGTCAAAAGGAGAGCCCCATTGACTCGTGCCAGCTTGAACCTGTGAGAAGAGTGTGGACAGGGGAAGTTACAGAGAGCTCGACTAAGATTGATATGCCAAAAATAAGGTTAGCTAAAGTACCTTGGATTGAAGATGAAAATACAGCTTGTCCATGTGGGAGTGGAGTGCCGTTTGCAAATTGTTGCAAGGCATACGTGCAAGAAGGAAAAAAACAACCCAAAGAAGTTAGACAAGCGGACATTAGTGAGATGGAAAAGGTCTATCGAGGAGCACTAAGTACATACCTAGGATATGTCGTAAGGTATACAATCCCTGCTTTGAAAGAATTTCCAGAGAAGATTGCTCAACTAGTGAATGTCGACATTAAGGCACTATGTGAAGTCTCGGAAAATATTGCACTATATCTGGAAAAGCAAGGGCGCACTAAAGAGGCTATTCGACTATTCAGGCACATAAGAGAGACTGTTAAACTGCCCGGACTTGACAAGCGTATGCTGTACATGGAGGCAATATGGCATGATGCTATGATTAGAGACCGTGCGAAAGCTCGAGAAGTGCTGAGTAGAATTGATATTGAACAAGAGGATGATATTGAAATACTTCAGTTTTATCTAAACATTTTCGAGCTTGCTTCTGAACAGAAGCTTAAACTAATCGATCGCATACTTGAAGGACCAATTTTACCCTCGATATCTTTACAATACAATACATTGAAATCAGTATGTCTTCACATGGAAGGACATAATGAAAAGGCGACGGATGTAATATGTAGTGCAATTGAGCAGTATGCCATTGATCCAGAGCATATACCGGATCATTATTATATGAACATTTGCGGTAGAGCTTACGCGTGGAAGTGGCGTTTGACTCAAGATGAGACTGATTTCCGGAAAGCATTAAAATACTACATGACTCTGAATTACAAGGAATTCACACCCTTCGGGAAAGCCAGTTTATATAGAGAGATTGCCGAGCTATATTCTGTGTATGGTAACTACCCTAAAGCTATTAAATACTATAAGTTATCCTTGAAAAATGAGAGAAGTGAAGTAGGAATCATACATTTGGCGGAGTGCTATATCCATAAGGGAAGAGTCAGGAGGGCGAGGAAAATCTTGAGGTGCATCTCCTTTGAAGGATTAGAGGAAGTGTGTCGACAGGAGTTCTTGAGTGTGCTGGCACTTCTTGCTATTAAGACGAATGATAAGGAGTTGGGGGAAGATACAATACGGAAATTGAGCTTGCTAATGACGTGTCACAAATATTTTGAGGAACAACGTAATGAGAAATTGGAAAAGCTGACAGAGAAATTTAAATCTACAGAGAAAGAGAGATAGTATTAGTTGATGACTATATTTAAATCTTCTTTTTCTCAGGTTTGATTTAGAGGATTGGGGATTGGGAAATTGGAAATTTAAAGTCAAAATGCAAAATTGTGGAGGTCCCTTTTTAATTGATTATTGATGAATGATTCCCGATTGGTCGGGATTTTCGCTGCGCTTCAATATTGATTATTTGGGTGAGAGAAGATATTTGATAGAGATTAGAGGAGTGGAGGGGGCCTTTCGATTGATTAATGATTAATGACTATTGATTATTGAGGTGGAGGGATCCCCTTTGTCCCCTCCATGAAAAGGTGGGGTAGGGCTTTCCAATGATTAATGATGAATGATGATTGATTATTTTCTGGATTCCTGCTTTCGCAGAATGACAAACAATTAGCGATCGCTTCACGCTCTTTGCATGTACACATGTAATTTTGTGGGCCAGATTTCTCCACTACGTTCGCTTTGCTCACTCCGGTCGAAATGACGCGGGGGAGGATTATGCTTCGCTCGGGGTGGCAAAGAACGAAGATTGTCGGCCGTTCCCGTTCGATTACACTCAGGGCAAGCCCTTTCAAATGATTATTGATTATTCGGAAGGGCGGTTCGCGAACCGCCCCTACAATGATAACTGAAACAGCATATCTGGAGAGCATCGGTGTAAAAAAGGGCAACCTTTTTAATTGATTATTTACTGGATTCCTGCTTTCGCAGGAATGACAAGGCGGAGGGCAGTTTTTGCAATTTAGCTTTGAGTCCGTCTAAGGAAAGCCGGATCTACGCGTTGCTTCGATTTTTAGTGTTTAGTTTTGAGTATATCGAATTCTTCGGCTTATTCGATTACGCTTCCTCCTTCGCCAAGGCTACGAAGGACAAGACGGAGGACAGGTCCTTCGACGTGTCGAATCCTGTCAGGTTGGCAGAGAAAATTGGGTTTGGGTGGGATTTTGGCAGGTGGGGGGTGTTTGTGGGGGATGTTTTAACTTCTTTTCTAATAATCACTTGCGCTGATATGGTCGCATAAAAGGGCAATTGGCACGCTATTTGCACATTTAGTATATGGATATGGTCTCGAATCTATCACAACTTGAAGAAATTAACTTACTTGCCAGTGAGGCGAGCTGGGCATGGCCGGAGGCGGTACGTTGTATATTTCGGCCAAGGGGCATTAATCTTTTAGTGGCTGAGAACGCGAGTCAGTTCGTTAATATTATCGAGAGGAAACGTATTCACACGACGATTGTGGATATGGACTCGGAAGGTTCGAACGGGCTGGCGACGATAAAAATTATCCGCATGGATTATCCGCTTATTCCGTGCATTCTTTTGAGCAGTGCGACGGGTGAATCTTTACTCGGCAAAGCGCTGCGGCTTGATGTTTTCAGCGTTATTGACAAGCCGGTAGATATGGGAGTTCTTCAGGAACAGTTGAACAGATTATTTATAAAAAAGTACAGGAGCAATGTTTTCGCACAGTGAGTAGGAGCACATAACAAAATGACTCTGCATTCAAACGGCTTATTTCGTCTCTGGACGGCGTCAGGCTGCATCGACCATCCTCAGATGGCCTGCTTCGCCTTCCTTGCCAGAGACAAAAACGCTCGTTTTCGGTGCTACGATTCATTTTGTTAGGCACTCTAAAAGAATAAAAAGTGTAATAAAGCTAAATAGAAAAAAAGAAGAAAATTAAGAACTTTTTCGAAAGGAGTAATTACGAAATGAAGATTAGACCATTAGCAGATAAGGTGCTTGTTCAGCGTCTGGAAGCGGAAACCATGACAAGGGGCGGGATAGTCCTGCCTGACAGCGCCAAAGAGAAACCGCAAAGAGGTAAAATCGTGAGCGTTGGTGATGGTAAAGTGCTCGAAGACGGGACGGTAAGAAAATTGCAGGTTAAGAAGGGTGATAATGTGCTTTTCACCAGCTACGCCGGTACAGATGTAAAGATAGACGGTAAAGAGTATCTGATAATGAGTGAGTCGGATATTATGGCCGTGATAGAAAAGTAAGGGAAAGCACACAGAGAAAACGATAACCTAAAAAACAGGAGAATAATATGGCAGCAAAAAAGATAGCATTCGGCACTGACGCACGCGCCGCAATTCAGAAAGGTGTGAGCAAGCTCGCAAAAGCGGTGAAGATCACACTTGGTCCGTGCGGCAGAAATGTAATTTTGGAAAAATCGTATGGTTCGCCTACCGTTACCAAGGACGGCGTGACGGTGGCCAAAGAGATTGAACTGGAAGACGCCTATGAGAATATGGGTGCCCAGATGGTCAAGGAAGTGGCCTCGAAGACTTCGGACGTTGCCGGTGACGGGACAACGACAGCGACGATTCTGGCTGAGAGCATTTTCAACGAGGGTCTCAAAAATATTACCGCCGGCGCCAATCCGATGCAGGTAAAACGCGGTATCGAAAAAGGTGTGGAGGCAATTGTTGACGAATTACAGAAGATGAGCATCCCGGTCGAGTCAACCAAGCAAATCGAACAGGTCGCGACATGTTCGGCAAATCAGGACGAGGAAATCGGCAAGAAGCTGGCTGAGGCGATGAACAAGGTCGGTAAAGACGGTGTTATCACCGTCGAAGAGGGCCAGTCGCTTGAGACGGTGGTTGAGCTGGTCGAGGGTATGCAGTTCGATAAGGGATATCTTAGCCCGCACTTTGTTAACAACCTGGAGGATATGACGGTCGTTCTTGAAAAGCCGTATATTCTGATTCACGAGAAGAAGATAAGCTCAATAAAGTCGCTTATTCCTCTGCTTGAGAAGGTTGCCCAGCAGGGCAAGCCTTTGCTGCTCATCGCCGAAGACGTTGAAGGCGAGGCACTGGCTACTCTGGTTGTCAATAAGCTTCGCGGCATACTTCAGGTCGCCGCGGTGAAGGCACCCGGTTTTGGTGACAGACGAAAGGCGCTGTTGAGTGACATTGCCACACTGACAGGCGGTGAGGCTATTTTCGAGGACCTCGGACTTCAACTGGAGAACATAGAGCTGAAGCAGCTTGGCAGAGGCAAACGCGTTACCATCGATAAGGATTCAACGACGATTATCGAAGGCGGCGGCAGCACGGAAGCCATCAGGGGAAGAATCGAACAAATTAAGAACGAGATTGAGAACACGACCAGTGATTATGATGTTGAAAAACTTCAGGAGAGACTTGCAAAGCTGGCCGGCGGTGTGGCACAGATTAATGTCGGAGCTGCGACTGAGGCGGAGATGAAGGAAAAGAAGGCGCGTGTCGAGGATGCCCTTCATGCCTGCAGAGCCGCTGCTTTGGAAGGTATTCTTCCCGGCGGCGGTGTGGCGATGCTGAGAGCCCTGGGGGCACTTGATAAAGTCAAGGCGACCGGGGATGTGAAGATAGGTGTTGATATTGTTCGAAGAGCAGTAGTTGCACCGATTAAGCAAATCGCTCAGAACGCAGGGCTGGACGGTTCGATTGTGGCCCAGAAAGTTATGGAGAGCAAGGACAAGAACTTCGGCTACGATGCACTTCGCAAGCAGTACGGTGATATGATAAAGTTCGGCGTGATTGTACCGACGAAGGTCGAACGGGCCGCACTGCAGAACGGGGCCTCGATTGCTTCGCTGCTTTTGACGACTGACGCGATAGTAAGTGAGATTCCGGAAAAGAAGGAAGCTCCTGCGATGCCTCCAGGCGGCGGCGGAATGTACTAAACATTTGTAACGGTGAGACGTCGTGCCCCCTGCCCTTTTATGAAGCAGGGGGCCGGCTCACCGTATTAAGGAACGCTGTATGAGTTTTCGTTTTTATACAAATGTAATCTCACAAGCGTCCAGGAACTTTGCAGCGGGACTTTTTATCACAGGGCTGCTTCTAATCGGATTCGGATTTCTGGTTTATATTCTTCGGGATTTGTTTGCGATACTTTTCTCTATAATATTCTGCGTTGCTGGTTTTGGCTGTGGAGTTACTGCTGTTAAAATCTTTTTGGCACAGAGAAAATTAGACAAAATGGATTCCGACGACGGCACAACGGGTTACAGGAGGAATGTCCAAATCCACAGTGAAGAATCCTATGAACGCGAGATATGAGCTGCTATCGTAAGATAAGCGAGGGAATATTTTCGTTTCTTAATTAGCGGCGACCGTTTGTTCCTGTCTTGACTTCAATACTGAGTTGAGAATATCCTGAATGCTGATTATGCCAACCAGTTTGCCGTCTGTTGTGACCGGCACTCTTCTAAAGATATTCTTTACCAAGAAGTTACATACATTGAGCACTGCATTATTACTATCAAAACAGACTGCAGGATGTGTCATATAGTCACCAACTGTTTTATCCTCGGCCTCTTCGTGTTCGTAGAACAAATCGACAACATCTTTTTCTGAAAGAATACCGGTTAAAGTCATATCATCATCGACAACGGGCAGGCCTGATATGTTGTTTTCAACCAGAAGTTTTACAGCCTCGAATATCGGGTCGTCTTTTTTAACGCTAATTACATCTGTACTCATAATGTCTTTTGCTCTTATCATTGCTACTCCTCTGTCTTTATGAATTTTTCGCAATCTTCCCCCCGCAGCTTCTTTTTATAAAATGAAAAGGCTGGGATATCTCATACATAAAGTCGGCTTAAGTTAATCAGAACTTAAGATTTTACCGGGGGGATTTTATCGGTCAGGTTTTGCTTCGGATTAGTTATTTGATCAAGAACTTCATTTGGCGAGATTATCGGGCTTCTCAAACCTATCCTAACGGTCTGGTTTTTGTCAAGCAAGGAAAGGGGTAATTATCGGCCCCGGATTAGCTCGCCGGTTTTCCATTCGATATTTTGGGTTCTGTCGGTGAAATCAGCGGATTTTCAATGTTGCCAGGGCAAGGGCTGCAAAGGCGGCGGCCAAAAGCCAGAAGCGCACAACGACCTGGGGCTCACTCCAGCCGACAAGATGGAAGTGGTGGTGTATAGGCGCGCATTTGAACAGCCGCTTGCCTCCGGTGTATTTAAAATAGCCGACCTGAAGGACTACGCTGAGCAATTCGATGACGAATATGCCGCCGATAATCAGAAGGAGAATCTCGTTTCGTGTTACCAAGGCACCATATCCCATTGCGGCGCCTAATGGAAGTGAGCCGACGTCCCCCATAAAGGTCTGAGCTGGGTGGCAGTTGAACCACAGGAAGCCGAGTACGGCCCCTAAGATTGCAGAATAAAAGATGGTCAGCTCTCCAGCCTGTGGTATTGCAGGCAGCAGAAGATAACTTGCCCAGGTAACCGGGGTGGTTCGTGACATAGTTTCTGAAGCGACATAGCAGAGAATTGCAAGCACCAGAGCGACCATTCCGACGCAGCCGGCGGCCAGTCCGTCCATGCCATCGGCCAGGTTGACGGCATTGCTGGTGGCCGAGAGATAAAAAATCGCTACGAGTATGAACATCCAGTTGGCCAGCGGCAGGCCATGCTTGTAGAACGGCAGCCAGAATAATCTGGCGTCGTCAATATTAACAAAGTCGGCGTATAAAAATGAAGCTATCAGTACTGCTCCGCCGATTTGAAAGATGAGCTTTTCCCATGGCCTTAATCCGTTTCTGCTTCGATGACGTACATCGAGGGTGAGCTTTAGCCAGTCGTCAACTCCTCCGAGAGCGCCGAACCATATAATAAGCACAATTGCCTTTTGAACAAATGGATTATTCAGCTTTGCCCATAATAAGGTGGTTGAAACGGTCGAGAGTATGATTATAAGGCCTCCCATAGTTGGGGTGTTTGCCTTTTCTTTGGTCAGCTCGTTGAGTGTGGCGTGGTGAAATTCAGGGCGGTCGCCGATTTTTTTTCGCATCAGCCATCGGATGATTTTTGGGCCGATCAGCAGGGCGATCAGCAGGCTTGTCAGTATGGCTGATACCGAGCGAAACATCACGTTTTGATAGGCATAGAAGCCGAACCGATGTGTAAAAACATCCCGCAGATACCATAACAAGTGGTAAATCATTTCGTAATCCGTGTCCCGTGACCTGTGAGCTTGATCACGAGAAAAGCTCTTTTAGTTTCTCGACGACTGTTTCCAGCCTGGCCGTACGTGAACCCTTCACTAATAGTATATCGTAATCTTTTATGAATTCATGCAGATTATTACAGACCGAAGGGGTATCTTCGAAACATTTTATTTGCATTGGCCCCGCCCGTCGTGAATCCAAATTGCGATTATCGGCTGTTTTTGCGGCGCCGGCAGTGATTTTAGCGAACTTACCGACAGCTATCAGCAGTTGAACTTTGGCCTTTGCGATAGAGGCGCCAAGCTCGGAGTGCAGGTGCTCGGAGTGTGTTCCAAGTTCAGCCATATCGCCGCAGATGAAGACCAATCTGCGTTTTCGGGTTGGATCGAGTCCGGTTAATATATTCAGGGCATTTTTCATTGAGGCCGGATTTGCATTGTAACAGTCGCTCAATATCATAAGCGTTCCGATTTGCAAAAGTTCGGTGCGCATGGAAACGGGTGAGAGGTTGCTCACTGCTTGAGCGAACTCATCGATGCTCATATCAAACTGGCTGCAGACGGCCCAGGCGGCAAGCGAGTTTTCGAGGTTGCCAGGGCCGGGCAACGGTAAGTGTATTTGTGTATCGTCGATAGTGAATCGGCTGGAGGAGGTTTCGTATCTGATATTTTGTCCCTGATAGTCGGCACCGTCTGATTTGCCGAACGTTATGAATTTGATCCCTTTGGCCCGGCAGGCACCGACCAATTCGTCGAAGTCGGCGTTGATTATTAAAGTACCGTCGGGTGTTAGTCCTTCAGAGATGGACAGTTTTTCTTCTATAATTGTGTGAAGGCTGCCGAATCCTTCCAGATGGGCCGGGTGAACGTTAGTAACCAATGCGATGTCCGGGGCGGCGATACGAGTAAGGCAGGCTATTTCGCCGGGATGATTACTGCCGAGTTCGGCAATGACAATCCGGCAGTCCGGCTCTGTTGTGAGCAAAGTCAGGGGAAGACCGATGTTGTTATTAAAACTCTTCGGCGACTGATGGACTCGAAAACGTTGGCTTAAGGCATGGTGAACTATTTGTCTTGTTGTTGTTTTGCCCGCCGAGCCGGTTATTGCAACCACTTTGAAGCCGGCTTGCCTGCGATATTGGCTTGCAAGCTCGCCGAGGGCTTTTACGGTATCGGGGACTTTGAGTACGGATTTGCCGGCAATATATTTATCTTCGATGTCTTTGCCGACCACGGCGCAAACGGCGCCTTTTGCGAAGGCATCTGCTACGTAATCGTGGCCATCGAAATTTTCTCCGGCGATTGCAAAGAAACAATCACTTGCTTTGGTCGTCCGTGAGTCTATACTTACGCCTGTGAAAAAGCCGGTGTTTGCTACCGGCTTGGCTTTTATTATCTGAGCCAGGGCTGGTATCTGAAATTCTTTCATTTTAGTTTTTCGATAATCTAATTATGTATTTTCAACGAGATTAACACTTGTTGATGTAGTATAAGCAATTATGCTATAATTTTGTGGATGGTCAAGGATTTTGAAATCATCTGGTATATAAAGTCGTATGTACATTATTTTATTCTTTTTAAAAAATCACAAATATTTGAAAATTAAGCTTGACTAATAACGTTATGCGTTATATAATTTAACTGGTTTATGATTAAAACCTTTAAATGTAAAGAAACAGAGAAAATCTTCGGCCGGGAATATTCTCGGAAGCTGCCTCGTGATATTCAGAAAACAGCTTTCTGGAAACTGCGCATGATTGACAAGAGTAAAACAATAAGTGATTTGAAAATCCCACCGGTCAACAGACTGGAAAAATTATACGGTCAAAGAAAAGGACAATATAGCATTCGTATTAATGAACAATGGCGGGTTTGTTTTAAGTGGGTAGATAATAATGCCTTCGGAGTAGAGATTATAGATTATCATTGAGGTGAAAAAAATGGGTAAGAGCAAGATTCCTCCTTTACATCCCGGTGAGGTGCTTTTCGAAGAATTCTTAAAGCCTTTGAACATAAGCCAGAATCAGCTTGGCCGATGTTTGGGAGTGTCTCCTCGAAGAATAAATGAAATCATTCACGGCAAAAGAAGCGTAACGGCGGACACGGCACTTCGTTTAGCCTGCTATTTTGGCAATTCGCCGCAGTTTTGGCTGGGTCTTCAAATGGATTATGATTTGGATGTAGAGACAGACAGGCTTTCACATAGCATAAAAAGAGAAGTGAAAAAGCTGGTCTATACATAGTCAAACGAGCAAACCTATGAAATATCTGGTGATAATCGAAGAAACTAAAAACGGTTTTTCGGCATTTTCCCCTGATTTGCAGGGTTGTATTGCAACCGGCTCCAGCAAGGAAGAAGTAGAGAAAAATATGAAAGAAGGTATTGCTTTCCATCTGGAGGGTATGGACGAGGAAGGTCTTGAAGCTCCAGAGCCGCACAGCTTCTCAACCTATTTGGAAGTTCCCGCATAGCTTGCCGGCTGATCCATTAATCTTGTCTGATCACAGGATTATTTACGGTTTGTGGTCAGGTACTCCATCGCGATTTGCTTATCGCTGAAGTCGAACTTTTGCTTTCCGATTATCTGGTAGGTTTCGTGGCCTTTTCCTGCTATCAGGACGATATCATTTTTGCCGGCGGTTCTTATAGCTGAGGCGATGGCTTTTTTCCTGTCCGGCTCAATCAAAATTGTTCGCGAATCCGGATTTTCGAAGCCGGTGATTATGTCTTTGATGATTTCGTCGGGATTTTCGGTTCGCGGGTTGTCGCTGGTAACGATTATAAAATCAGCTAATTGTTCGGCCACCTGGGCCATACGCGGGCGTTTTGTTTTGTCTCTATCTCCGCCGCAGCCGAAAACGACTATTAACTTACCCTTGCAGAGCGGCTTTAATGTCGAGAGAACGTTTTTCAGGGCGTCGTCGGTGTGTGCGTAATCGACCAGCACGGAAAAATCACAGTCGTAGTCGATTTTTTCCAATCGGCCCGGTATCGTCTTCAAAGCTGACAGGCCGGCAGCTATCGTTTCCAAATCGAAGCCGGCTGCAAGGCACAAGCCGGCTGCCGCCAGGCAGTTGCTTACATTATACAGACCAAGTAAGGGTGTTGTAACAATAGCAGATTGGCCGGCGTATTCCATATTGAAAAGCGTTCCGCCGGTATTCATCGATTCGATATGAGCGATGATGTCCGCCGGGGCGTCAATAGAGTACCATAGTATTGTAGCTTCGGTTTGTTTGGCAATGGATTCGGCATGCGGGGATTGTTTATTCAATACTGCAACGGCATCGTGTGAAAGGGCGGAGAAAAGTATGGTTTTTGCCGCCAGGTAATCTTCTTCGGTTTTATGATAGTCCAGATGGTCTCCGGCCAGGTTTGTGAAAGCGGCGGCTTTGAAGTTAATGCCTGCCAGGCGGTTTTGTGAGAGGGCGTGGCTGCTTGCTTCGATGACCATATACTTTGCGCCGTTGTTCAGCATTTGCTCCTGTCCGGCGGCAATTGTCATACAGTCGGGAGTTGTCAGGATAGCCTCGGCGCTATTGCCTGAGCAGGTATCGTAAATGACGGTACCAAGCAGGCCGCACTTTTGTCCTGCCTGCTGGATGCAGGAGCGTACCAGATAGGCAACGGTGGTTTTTCCGTTTGTGCCGGTGACTGCGAGGTTCGTTAGCCGGCAAGCCGGATTGCCCCTGAGAGATTGTGCGAGAAGAGCGGCTGCTTCTATGGAATCGTCAACAACTATTACATCAGCATCGTTTTGAGCGCATCTATCAGAGGGGGACTGACAAACGATATATTCGGCGCCGTTGTCAAGGGCCTGGTCAATGAAATCGTGTCCGTCGCTGGCGGTGCCTTTAACGGCCACGAAGATATCGCCATCTGCGACAGTGCGGGAATCGACACAAATATTTCGAGCATTGTCTGAAGAAACCAAGTTTAGCAATTCGTTAAAATTCATATCTTTGTGCAGAAAATATTTTTCCTTTATTTTAATCGGATGCAAGGGCAATGCAACCTTAGTGTATCTGCTAAAGGAATAAAAAAATGGTTTTTATTTATATCTGTGGTTCACAGAGGATTATTTGCAACTCGTCCGGAATTATTTTAGTGAGAAATTGTCTTTACGGGTTATAATTTGGCCTTAAACTTTTGCATATTAAAATCGCCGGTATTTACCGGAGAAAAGTCCGGTTAAGATGTCCGCATATATTTGAGAAGGGAAATTTGATTATGAAGGATAAGTTTCTTCTTGGGATTTGTTTTTTATTGGTTGTTATAAATGTTGTCGGTTGTCGTAAGAAACCGGAATCTTCGCCTGAACCGCAACAACAGACGGTAGGTTCGATGGAAGAATCCAGTCAGACCCAGGCTGAGTTTGAACGGGTGTTTAGAGATAAACTGGAGACGGAAAAACCGCCGGCTAAGGTAACCGCATCTGCCATTGATGTTTCGGAAGATCAGGCGGGTGAGACCGAATACTTTGCCCTTTTTATGGAGGGCAAAAAAGTCGGCTACGCCATCCAAAGCCGTGATGTTGACGGTGATAAAGTTATCACTTCCGTAGAGCTTAAAATTACCCTGAATCGGATAGGTGTACCGGTTAGCGTTAAGACCAATGCGAAGACTTTCGAGACTGTCGAGGGCAAACCTCTCGGTTTCGAGCTTGTACAGGCAATGGGGATAATAGCCAGTAAAACGACAGCAACAATCGACGAGCAGGGCAAGGTAAAAGTAAAGACAGGCCAACAGGAAGTAGAATTTGATTGGCCGGATGGAGCGGTGATGTCCGAAGGGATGCGGCTGCTGCATTTAGAACGCGGCCTTACGGAAGGAACCACATACAACGTTAAGGCGTTTGATCCGAGTATGATGCAGGTTGTCGATGTAGAGGTTAAGGTTGGTTCAAAGCAAAATGTTGACCTGCTTGGACGGGTTGTCGCGTTGATAGAAGTTACGAGCACAATAAGCTTACCGCAAATAGGTCCAATGATCAGCACTGAGTATTATGACGATGAGCTTCAGCTTCAGAAAAGCGTTATGCCTGTAATGGGTATGACCATTGAGCAGGTAGCCTGCAGCAAGGAATTCGCACTCGGAGAAATCGATGTTCTTGAGGTGGTTGACAAGATGTTTATGAAAAGTCCTGAGCCGTTAGGTGATGTCGGTTCAGCCAGGTCGATCACTTATCACTTGAGCCCGATACAGGAAATGGCTGATTTGAAAATACCATCCGGTGACAATCAGAGAGTACAGAGACTTAGTAATGGCAATTTAATCTTAACGATCGAGCCTGTTGTCGCACCGAAGGGGGTGAGTTTTCCTTATAAGGGCAGCGACCCGGAGGCACTCGAAGCCCTTAAGGCGTCGAGGTATGTCGAGAGCGATCAAAAAATTATAATTGACCTTGCGAAGCGGGCGGTGGGACGTACGAGCGATGCTGCCGAGGCCATCAGCAAGATAGAAGCATTTGTGGCGGACTATGTCGAGGACAAGAACCTTTCTGTCGGGTATGCCTCAGCGGTCGAGGTTGCCTCAAGCAAGCAGGGTGACTGTACGGAACATGCCGTACTTACCGCGGCACTTTGCAGAGCTGTCGGGATTCCGTCCCAGGTCGTTACGGGGCTGGCATACGTAGAGGAGTGGAGTACGGTGGTGAACGGATTTGGCGGTCATGCCTGGGCACAGGCGTATGTCGGTGACAAGTGGGTAGGTATAGATGCAGCATTCAAGGGTACCGGCAGGGGCGGTTATGATGCGGGTCATATAGCACTGGCGGCAGGCAGCGGAAATCCTGAGGACTTTCTCAACTTAATCGGCACGATGGGGCAGTTCAAGATTGACAGGGTGGAGGTCACAAAAAGATAGCGGCTCTTATTCGAACTGGATGTCGGTGAGGACGAATTCGACGTTTGTGTTTCCGTTGTAGGTATTTAGCTGCGGCTGATAGGCGACGTTGAAGAATTCGTTTTCGAGCAGCTTTTTTTCCAGTTTTCCGAACCTGAAACCGATACATCGGACGGCGTTCGTATTGTCGGTTATCGCAATCTGAAGATGCTCGCGTCCGGAGCCGACTCTTCTTGGCGGAGAGGCCAGACGAACCCCTTTTGTGGCGAAAACAGGCTTGGGATTACCCTGCCCGAACGGGCCGAGCATTTGCAGCTCGCTAACCATTTCTGCTCGGAACTCAGCCAAAGGAGCTACGGCGTCGATGTGAAGTTTGGCGGAGACGTCATTTTCGTTCAGATTTTCTTTTGCATAGGCTTCGAAGTCCGCTGTGAACAAGTCTATTTTTTCAGTTTCGATAGTTACACCGGCAGCCATTGTGTGACCGCCGAAGCGGATTAAGTGCTTTGAGCAGGCTTCGATTGCGCTTAGGAGACAAAAACCATCAATTGAACGGGCGGAACCATGGGCGACGCCGTTTTCGGCGGCACCGGCGTTAATCATAATCGTCGGGCGATAGAATTTATCTACTATTCTCGAAGCGACGATGCCTATTATGCCGGTGTGCCAGTTTTCGTTTGCAAGAACAATGCTTTTACGGTCGGGGTGATGGAGGTTTCGCTCAACTATCATCTCGCAGGCCTGCTTGAATATCTTTCGCTCGTATTGCTGGCGTTTGCTGTTTTGCTCTTTGAGATATTCGGCTATCTGCATGGAGCGAATCCGACTTTCGGATGTCAGCAGCTCCACAGCCAAACGGGCGTGTCCCATTCGTCCGGCGGCGTTTAGCATTGGCGCAAGGCGAAAGCCGATATGGAAACTGTCGAGCTGCTGCCCGGTCAGGCCGGCTGATTCAATCAAAGCCTGGATGCCGGAAAGCTTACAGTGGGGCAGTGCTTTTAGACCGTAGCTTGTCAGGGCCCTGTTTTCGCCTCGCAGGTCAACGATATCGGCGACGGTCCCCATTGCAGCTAAGGTCGTTGCGTTTAACATAAACTCTCGTAACGTCGGTTCGAGCCTTTGGCCTGAGTTGAATTCGTTGGCAATGGCCCAGGCGAGTTTATAGGCGACCAAAGCGCCGGCGGAGGCCTGGTTCGGGTATGTTTTTTCCAGGGCTGGGTGCACGATGGCGACGGCCTCAGGAAGCTTGCAGTCGGGCTGGGGGCTTATCTGGTGATGGTCGGTTATTATTAAGTCAAGTCCGAGCTGCCGGGCGAGCTGGGCCGAGCTGTATGCGGTAACGCCGCAATCGACGGTGACCAGAAGTTCGGTGCCGGATTTTGCCAGTGTTCGGATTGCTTCTTCATTCAGGCCGTAGCCTTCATCGATACGGTGCGGGATATAATAATCAACATCTGCACCAAGCAGCTTTAAGACCTGCCATAGGATTGAGACGCCTGTTATACCGTCCACGTCATAGTCACCATAGACGGTGATTTTTTCCTTATTTTTAATGGCGTGCCTCAACCGTTGAACCGCCGGTTCGATTCCGGGCATTTGGGCAGGGTCGATAAGCTGCGTCAGTTTGGGTCTTAAGAAAGCGGAAGCGCTTTGGGTGTCTGTTATTCCGCGATTGATTAAGAGCTGTGCTAAAACAGGTGAAACCTTCAACGATTGTGCAAGCCCTGCGGCGCGGTCGTCCGGAGGCCGGATTTCCCATTGCTTTTTGCGGAAGCTATCCAGTTTGGACTGACTGCGCAGAGGCGTCAAACGTGACTTGTCGTGTTCGGCGTCTATTCGCATCCGTGCAGAAGATTGCATCGAGAGTTCATCCTGTTCTTTATATTTTCGGTTTGCCTGGCCATCACCCGTAAAGCAGGCGCAGGTGTTGTATTACCGGCTGCTTTTATACCAGAAAAGGGCTGTCAATTGCAAGGATTGTTTTCTGAGAAGCTCTTCCAGTGTTCTTATGTCCGCCATTTAAGTTTTGTTACACTTTGGTCGCTGGCGGTGTTTCCGGCTATGGCGTGCAGCTTAAAATCGCCGCCTTTAGCGGTCAGGCCGGCTTCCACCCAGCCCACAGGGTCGGTGTCGTTGAAGTTATATCCAACAGCCGGGAGGTTGATAAGATGGATTCCTTCGTATTGAGTAAACTGATATACGTGAGAGTGGCCATAGACAATAGCTTTAACCTTGTGAATTGGTTTAATGAGGGAAAGAAGCCGGGGCAAATCCAGCAGGTCTCCGTCGCCGTCTTCCAGAGAGTGATGGAAGCAAAGTATTGTCGGCGTATCGTCGCATTCGCTCAGATAGTTTTGGAGCCATTGTCTTTGTGCCTTTCCTAATAAGCCGGGCACTTGATTTACGTAGAGGAGTGAATCCAGGATAATCAGACGGGCGGGCGGTTTGTTGGCGACTACAATGTGCTTGCCCTGAACGGGCTGTTTTTCTCCGGGGACATTATCAAAGACCTTAACGAAGTTGTCGCGGTTATCGTGGTTGCCGAGCGCCATAAAGACGGGTCTTTTTTCGGCGATTGGTTCGAGCAGTTTTTTAAGGTTGGCATAATCTCCCGGCTGGCCGGTCAGCCGGGCCAGGTCACCGGTGATAGCAACGCCATCGGGCAAAGCGGAGATGATACCGGGAACGGCTTTTTGCAAATTCTGGTAGGGATAGAATCCCCGGTAGTTGTTGTTAACATCTTCGGGGATATGTGTATCGGATAACAAAGCCCATCGAGATACCTGGTATTGGGTTCTTTTAAGTCCCGTGGCGCAGCCTGCATTGAGGGCAGCGACGGTTCCGAGGGCGGCCAAAGAGGTTTTTAAAAAATTTCTTCTATTCATTGATTTGTAGAAAATTTCTGCCATGATACCCTGCCTTATTTTAAGAGTCTGAATTGTTTCGTCATCGGGTACTTATATAACCGCAATGAGGCGTGAATTGCAAGTTTAATTTTTCAGGTTCCTGTATAAGAGCATTTCGGCGGCGGGACATTAAGAGCGGCTGGTGTACCAGTGGAGATAAAGTATTATTGCAGTCGGCTCGTGAGTGGTTATAATTACGGCCTGTTTTTAAATATAAGATTGGGGGCTGAGGTTTATCGAATGGATTTGAACTTTATTGATATCGGAGTATTCCTGGCTTTCATTGGCATTGTTGTTGGTTTCAGCTTGTTTAAGAGTCGTAAGGAGAAGACGAGCGAGGATTACTTTTTGGCCAGCCGGGGCTTGAAGTGGTGGCTGATTGGGATTTCGATTGTTGCAGCGAATATCTCGACGGAGCAGTTTGTCGGTATGGCCGGTCAGGGGGCGGGAAGTATCGGGCTGGCGGTGAGTAACTGGCAATTGTTCGGCAGTGTCGGTATTGTAATTATTGCCTTTACCTTATTGCCGCGTTTTCTTCGTGCCGGTATTTATACGATGCCTGAATACCTCGAATACCGCTACAATTCCACCGCCCGTGCGATTATGGCTTTGATCACGGTCGTGATTTACGTGGCGGTTCTTTTAACGGCAGTGCTTTATTCGGGGGGATTGACGCTGCGGACGATTTTCGGCCTTTCTATGCGGCAGGGTGTGTGGTTAATCGGCCTGATAGCGGCGGCCTATACCGTCTGGGGTGGATTGAAAGCAGTAGCGTGGGCTGATTTGTTCCAGGGATTGGCGCTGCTTGCCGGGGGTGTTACCATTTTTTTTCTGGGTCTGCACGCCTGCGGCGGGTGGGAGCAGTTTTCAACTACGAATACGGACAAGCTGCACATGGTGCTTCCGGCCGGTCATGAGGGGCTGCCGTGGACGGGTGTGTTCAGCGGCATGTGGATTGTGCTGGTTTATTACTGCGGTTTGAATCAATTTATTGTTCAGCGTAATCTTGCGGCCAGGACGCTTCGTGACGGTCAGCTTGGTGTTATTTTCGCCGGGGCTTTGTGGATTCTGGTGCCGTTTGCGATTGTGATGCCGGGGATTATGTCTTATCAGCTTTACGGTGCTGAGATGGCCAAGGCGGATGAGGCGTTTCCGATGTTGATTCGCAACCTTGTTCCGGCGGGGTTGCGCGGGTTTATGTTTGCGGCGATAGCCGGGGCGGTAATCAGCTCTTTGGCTTCGATGCTGAATTCGGCATCGACGATTTTTACGATGGATATTTATAACCGGATGTTCGACCGCAACGCTGAACAGAGGCGGCTGTTGTTTCTGGGTCGTATTATGACGATGGTTTTTGTGGTTGCGGGCTGCCTGCTGGCGCCGATGCTGGATGACCCGAAGTTTGGGGGTGTGTTTCAATTTATTCAGCAGTTTCAGGGGTATATCTGGCCCGGTGTGGTGGCGGCATTTCTGTTCGGTATGGTGGTGAAAAAAGCTCCCGGAGCGGCGGGAGTGACGGCGCTGATCAGCGGGCCGATTATCTATGGTCTGTTTCAAAAATTTGCACAGGACATTCATTTTCTGATACAGGTTGCGATAACGTTCTGGCTTGTGCTGATGATTATGGGATTAATCACTTTCATCAAACCATTGGATAAACCGAGAGAATTGCCGGTTCGCGAGGGCATCGAGATGAAGACAGCTCCTGAGGTGAAACTTGCCGGTGCTCTTGTGATTGCGGCGGTGGCGGGTTTTTTAATTTTTTTTTTGGAAAAGGGGTTTTAGAAACATTCTTTTTTTTTTTTTGAAGCGGGGGTGGTATTTAAGGCGGGTTTCGAGGGGAGATCGCGGGCGGCGTATCCGGGGAGGGCTCCGCAAAGTAAGACAT